>NZ_JBSGBK010000044.1:0-64607 GCF_053601215.1 Amycolatopsis sp. NPDC004772 | reverse complement strand
GCGCCCCACCCACCCACCCCCTGGGGGCCGCCCCCCCCCCCCCCCCCCCCCACGCCACATTGGGGCGCTTCAGGCCTCGGCGACCCGGCGGACCACCTGCCCCGCCAACGCCGGTGGGCGCCGGACCCGGCCGGAGGGCAGGACCAGGCGTTTCAGCGGCCCGCCCACCGGCACCGGCGGCAGGCCCGCACCCAGCAGGACCTGCTCGACGATCTGCTCGGCGTGCCAGGCCACCGAGTCGTTGAGCCGGTCCAGCGACGGCCGGTCGCCGTCGAAGACGTCCTCGTCGGCCAGGGTCACCTCGAAGTGCTTGCAGCCCGGCGGGACCGCGACCGCGTCCTCGATCGCCCGCGCCCCCTCCAGCGGGTCGTCGAACCCGGCTTCGAGCAGCGCCGACCGGTAGATCCGGGCCGCCCGGGCCCGCATCCGCGGCCCGTAGCGGACGACGACCGGGAGCCGACCGGTCAGGTCGGGTACGGCCAGGCCGTGCAGCAGCATGATCGGCGGCACCGAGTGCACCAGCCGCGGCGCGGGTTCGGCCAGCTCACGGGCGGTGACGCGGACCCGGTCGGCCATCTTGTCCGGGAGGCCGAAGTAGCGGAAGTCGACGTTGCCGAACCCGAGACCGTCGGCGACCAGCGACGCCAGCAGCTCGCCGTAACCCCAGATCGGCGACAGCACGACCACCGGCGGCGCGGCGACCACCGGCGACGGCGCGGGCGGGCGCGTCGCCTCCTGCTCGGGCACCTGGATGACCAGCCGGGGCGGCTCGTGCCAGTCGTGCACCTCGGCGACCCGCCAGTACAGCCCGAGCGGCCGCCACAGTTCGCCGAGGACGTCGTGCTCGATGATCCGGCGCACCTCGGCGTCGTCGTAGGGGAAGTCCCGCGGCGGCACGATCCCGACGTAGTGGTGGTAGGTGACCCGGACTTCGTCGCCGCGGGTGGCCGAGCGGATCCGCATCTCCCAGTCGATCGGCGACGCCGCGATCGCGTTCGCCACCTGCGTGCCGGGCGAGGAGTAGACGAGCGCGGTGGCCTGCCGGAGGAACTGCCCGGCCCGGTCGATGCCCTCCCGCAGCGCCTTCGCCGCCTGCGCGACGTGCACCGGGCTCGCGAGGCTGTCCGGCAGGACACCGGCGACGCGCAGCAGCTCGGCCTCCCCGAGCCCGGTGACCTCGGCGATCTCGGCCCAGTGGTCGAACACCGTCACCTTCGGCGCGTGCCGGTGCTCGATCCAGCTGCGCAACGTCGAGGTCGGGACGCCGATGCGCCGCGCGGCCTCGTCCAGGGACAGACCGCGGGAGCGGATGCCGGCCCGGACCGCTTCCGCCCACTCGTCGGCGCGCCAGTGCGTCACCTCACAAAGCTAACGAAACCCGCTAGCTTTGCGCAGGGACAACCCGCCCACCGCGCTCCGACGCTGGTCACCATGACCACCACTGTGCTCGCCCTGACCCTGATCGTCGGCGCGCTGACCTTCGCCGCCGGCGCGTTCCTCGCCTCCGAGATCGCCACCCGGATCCTGCGCCGCCGGGAGAAGGAGATCTCCGAAGAGCGCAAGAAGCTCAACGCCGCCTGGCGCCACCTGCGGGAGGTCTACGACGTCAAGAAGAAGTCGCAGCGTTAGATCGGGGTGACGTACGCGCCGGAGATGCCGCCGTCGACCAGGAACTGCGACGCGGTGATGAAGCTGGCGTCGTCGCTGGCCAGGAAGGCCACCGCGGCCGCGATCTCCTCCGGCTCGGCGAACCGGCCGACCGGCACGTGCACCAGCCGCCGCGCCGCGCGTTCCGGGTCCTTGGCGAACAGCTCCTTGAGCAGCGGGGTGTTCACCGGGCCCGGGCACAGCGCGTTGACGCGGATGTTCTCCCGCGCGAACTGCACCCCGAGCTCGCGGCTCATCGCGAGCACGCCGCCCTTGGACGCGGTGTAGGAGATCTGCGAGGTCGCCGCGCCCATCACCGCCACGAACGACGCCGTGTTGATGATGGATCCCTTGCCCTGGCGCTGCATGTGCGGCAGGACGGCCTTGCAGCAGTGGTACACCGACGTCAGGTTGACCCGCTGCACGCGGTCCCACGCCTCGATGCCGGTGGTGAGGATGGAGTCGTCCTCCGGCGGCGAGATGCCGGCGTTGTTGAAGGCGACGTCGACCGAGCCGAACTGCTCCACCGTGCTGTGGAACAGATTTTCGACCTGCTCGGCGTCGGTGACGTCGGTCTGGATGAACGCGCCGCCGATCTCGTCGGCGGCCGCCTTGCCCTCGGCCGGCGAGAGGTCCGCGATGACGACCTTCGCGCCTTCGCTCGCCAGGCGCCGGGCCGAGGCGAGCCCGATGCCGCTGGCGCCGCCGGTGATGACCGCGACGCGGCCTTCGAAACGCTGGACCATTACTCCTCCGTGCTCAGAAAGACGTTCTTGGTTTCGGTGAACGCCGCGGCGGCGTCCGGGCCGAGCTCGCGGCCGAGGCCGGACTGCTTGAAGCCGCCGAACGGCGTCCAGTAGCGCACCGACGAGTGCGAGTTCACCGAGAGGTTGCCGGATTCGACGCCGCGCGCAACCCGGAACGCGCGGCCGGCGTCGCGGGTCCAGATCGACCCGGACAGGCCGTACTCGGTCGCGTTGGCCATCCGGACCGCGTCGGCCTCCTCCGCGAACGGCACCACGGCGACGACCGGCCCGAAGACCTCCTCCGCGGCGAGCGGGTGGCGCAGGTCGGGCGGGGTGACGACGGTCGGCGGGAACCAGAAGCCCGGTCCGGAGGGCGCGGTGCCGCGGAAGGCCACGGGTGCGTCGTCCGGGACGTAGGAAGCCACCTTCTCCCGGTGCGCGGCGGAGATCAGCGGGCCCATCTCGGTCTTCTCGTCGCCGGGGTCGCCGACGACGACGCCGTGCACCGCGGGTTCCAGGAGCTCCATGAAGCGGTCGTACGCGCTCGCCTGCACCAGGATGAGCGACCGGGCGCAGCAGTCCTGGCCGGCGTTGTCGAAGACGCCGTAGGGCGCGGTCGCCGCGGCTTTCTCCAGGTCGGAGTCGGCGAAGACGATGTTGGCGTTCTTGCCGCCGAGCTCCAGCGTCACGCGCTTCACCTGCGCCGCGCAGCCCGCCATGATCTGCTTGCCGACCTCGGTGGAGCCGGTGAAGACGACCTTGCGCACGGCCGGGTGGTCGACGAACCGCTGCCCGACCACGGCCCCCTTGCCGGGCAGCACCTGGAAGACGTCCTCCGGGATGCCCGCCTCGCGCGCCAGCTCGGCCAGCCGGAGGGCGGTCAGCGGCGTCAGCTCGGCGGGCTTGAGGACGACGGTGTTCCCGGCGGCGAGCGCGGGCGCGAACCCCCAGCCGGCGATCGGCATCGGGAAGTTCCACGGCACGATCACGCCGACCACGCCCAGGGGCTCCTGGAAGGTGACGTTGATGCCGCCGGGCACCGGGATCTGCTGGCCGATCAGGCGTTCCGGGGCGGCGGAGTAGTAGTTGAGGACATCACGGACGTTGCCGGCCTCCCAGCGGGCGTTGCCGATGGTGTGCCCGGAGTTCTCGACCTCCAGCCGCGCGAGGTGCTCGATGTCGGCCTCGACGGCGTCGGCGAAGCGGCGCAGCAGGCGCGCGCGGTCGCCGGGGGTGACGTCGCGCCAGGCCGGGAACGCGGCCTGAGCGCGGGCGATCGCCGCGTCGGCCTCTTCGGCGCTGGTCAGGGGGACGCTCCGCACCACCTCCTCGGTGGCCGGGTTCAGGACGTCAAAGGTGCTCATCGGTTCTCCTTGCTCGCTTCGACGAGAGCCTGGAACAGCCGGACGTCGTCGCTGTCCTGCTCGGGGTGCCACTGGACACCGAGGGTGAACTCACCGGGCACCTCCGCGGCCTCGATCGTGCCGTCGGCGGACCGGCCGACGGCCTCCAGGCCGGTGCCGAGCCGGTCGATCGCCTGGTGGTGGTAGCAGAGGGTCTTGGTTTCGGAGCCGAGGATCGCCGCCGCCCGGCTGCCCTCGGCGAGCGTGACGGTCCCCCGGCCGAACGTCGCCGGGGCGGGCTGGTGTTCGGTCGTCCGCGCGCTTTCGGGCAGGTGCTGGGTCAGGGTGCCGCCGAGGGCGACGCTCATCACCTGCAGGCCGCGGCACACGCCCAGCACCGGCTTGCGGGCGCGCCGGGCCGCGGCGAACAGGCCGAACTCGAAGGCGTCCCGCTCGGGGCGGACGTAGGTGGCCGGGTGCGGCTCGTGGCCGTAGCGGGCGGGCTCGACGTCGGCGCCGCCGGTGAGCACCAGTCCGTCCACAGTGGACACCAGCCGCTCGTACGCGTCGGACACCGGGGGCAGCAGCACCGGGATGCCGCCGGCCGCGACGACGCAGTCGACGTAGACCCGGTGCAGCAGCACGGCTTCGGTGTCCCAGACCAGGAACTTCGCGGGCTCCAGGTAGGACGTCAGCCCGATGACGGGCCGGTCGTCAGAGCCGTTCGAAGCCACGGATCAGCTCCCAGTCGGTGACGGCGGCGTTGTAGGCGTCGACCTCGATCTTCGCCGCGTTCAGGTAGTGGTCGACGACGTCGTCGCCGAAGGCCGCGCGCGCCAGGTCGCTGCCGGCCAGGGCCGCGGCGGCTTCGGGCAAGGTCGTCGGCACCGTGCCGCGATCGGAGTGGTAGGCGTTGCCGGTGAAGGGTTCTTCGAGCTCCAGCTCGTTCTCGATGCCATGCAGGCCGGCGGCGATGAGCGCGGCGACGGCGAGGTACGGGTTGACGTCCCCGCCCGGCACCCGGTTCTCCACGCGCAGCGACTCGCCGTGCCCGACGACGCGCAGCGCGCAGGTGCGGTTGTCGGTGCCCCACGCGATCGCGGTCGGTGCGAAGCTGCCGGGCACGAACCGCTTGTAGGAGTTGATGTTCGGCGCGAAGAAGTACGTCAGCTCGTGCAGCCCGGCGAGCTGGCCGGCGAGGAAGTGCTCCATCAGCTTCGAGAAGCCGTGCTCGCCGTCCCCGGCCAGCACGGCGCGGCCCTCGGTGGAGCGCAGGCTGATGTGGATGTGGCAGGAGTTGCCTTCGCGCTCGTTGTACTTCGCCATGAAGGTGAGGCTCTTGCCCTCCTGCGCGGCGATCTCCTTGGCGCCGTTCTTGTAGACGCTGTGGTTGTCGCAGGTGCTCAGGGCATCGGTGTAGCGGAAGGCGATCTCCTGCTGGCCGGGGTTGCACTCGCCCTTGGCGGACTCGGGGTAGAGGCCGGCGCCGGCCATGTCGTTGCGGATGCGGCGCAGGAGCGGCTCCAGGCGTGCGGTGCCGAGCATCGAGTAGTCGACGTTGTACTGGTTGGCGGGCTTCAGGCCGTGGTAGCGCTTGTCCCAGGCGGCTTCGTAGGTGTCGTCGAAGACGATGAACTCGAGCTCGGTGCCGACGAAGGCGGCGAGCCCGCGTTCGGCGAGCCGGTCGAGCTGGCGGCGCAGGATCTGCCGGGGCGACACGCTGACAGCGCCGCCTTGCACGCGCTCGACGTCGGCGAGGACGAGCGCGGTGCCCTCCTGCCAGGGAATCTCCCGCAGGGTGTCGAAGTCGGGGCGCAGCACGAAGTCGCCGTAGCCGCTGTCCCAGGAGGAGAGCGCGTAGCCGTCGACGGTGTTCATGTCGACGTCGACGGCGAGCAGGTAGTTGCAGGCCTCGGTGGCGTGGCCGACGACCTCGTCCAGGAAGTACTCCGCCGAGCAGCGCTTGCCCTGCAGCCTGCCCTGCATGTCGGTGAGCGCGACGAGCACGGTGTCGATCGTGCCCGCGTCCACGCGCGCCCGGAGTTCGTCGAGCGTGAGCATGCCTCGCCTGCGTGCCATCGTCGCCCCAAAGGTTTGGTATGAATCCTTTGCCGGTCCTTCCTACCCGGTGAGCCTCGCCGGGTCAACCGGAACAAAGGTATCTTTTTGAGCCATTGTGACGACGTTCGGATTGTCCGGGATGCCCGGCTGAGAAGAGTCTGTGAATCCGCCGTCACGGGAGGAATCCGGGGCCTTCGCACGTTGAACGGGGCAAGAGAGGTGAGATCGATGACCACAGCATTCACGCAGACCACGATCGGACAGCAGCAGGCCCGGCCCCAGCTGCCGACCCTGCCCACCGGCTGGCCGATCGGTTCGTACGAGTCCTACGAGCAGGCACAGCGGGCGGTCGACCACCTCGCGGGCGCGGACTTCCCCGTCACCGACGTCACGATCGTGGGCGTGGAACCGATGCTCGTCGAGCGGGTCGCGGGCAAGATGTCGTGGGGCAAGGTCCTCGGCAGCGCGGCGACGTCCGGTGCGCTGTTCGGCCTGTTCCTCGGCCTGATGCTCAGCCTGCTGAACCCCGGCGCCGGGATGGTCCCGATCGTGATCGGCCTGGTCGCCGGTCTCGGGTTCAACCTGCTCTTCGGCGCGCTGGGTTACGCGGTGAACCGCAACAAGCGCGGCTTCATCTCGCAGAGCCAGCTGGTGGCCCGCCGCTACGACGTGCTGTCCCAGCCGCGCAACGCCGAAAAGGGCCGCGCGCTGCTGGCGGACCTCGCGGCGCGCAGCGCGTTCGGCCACTGACACCCCCAGTTCGAAGGCCGCCTCCGGGATCCCCGGAGGCGGCCTTCGCCGCATCGGGAGCGGCCCCGACCGCTCCCGTCCCCCTACCTGGTCGGTGTCGTCGGCGGAGCCGGTGACGTGGTGGTCGCGGGCGGCGCCGTCACCTTCGGGATCGCGGCGCTGAACGGCACGCCCGCCAGCTCGCGGCAGGCACCGCGGTAGCCGTTGTAGCCGTTGAAGCTGCCCCGGTCGTCGGTGACGCCCTGCTCGATCTTCGGCCGCGGGAACCGGTTGTCCTCGCCGATCTTCTGCTTCCCGCCGGTCGAGCGCTCGCAGCCGTAGCGGGTCACCGTGAGCGGCCGGCCCTCCTCGTCGTAGAGGTAGACCTCGGTCAGCGGCTTGCCCTCGGCGTCGAAGGCGTAGACGTTCTCGACGTCTCGGCCGCCGTAGGTCAGCTGGTCGTTGCCGTAATTGTCGGACGCCGACGGGTAGTACGACGACGGGCCCGAGTAGGACGTCCCGCGGGCGAAGAGGTCGATCGCGGCGCCGAAGCCGCCCAGTGCGCCACCGATGACGAACGCCGAGATCGGCACGACCACCCACAGCAGCTTCCGGTCGCCCCGCACCCGCGGCCCGGCCCACAGGGCCGCGACGGCCGCGAGGATCAGGAACGGCAGCAACAGCACGCCACTGCGGCGCTGCAGCATGAACAGCAGCCCCAGCGCGACCAGCACGACGGCGCACAACACCCACCACGCCGGCTTGAGCGAGCCGAGGTAGCGCAGGAACTTGCCGGTGTCCTCCTGATCCCGGCCCTTGGCCATCGTGGCGCGCAGCCACCCGGCTTCCGGCAGGGCCAGCACCGGCTCGACCCCGCCGCGCAGCAGCAGCACGAGGCTGACGAGGAAGACCGGCGCGAACAGGAACAGGCCGACGAAGGCGTCGGGACTGCGGGAGACGGTGGCGCCGAAGGCGAGCATGGCGAGCCCCAGCGCGCAGAATACCAGGCCCCACAACGCGATCCGCGGCTTCAGCAGGCTGGGCGCGGGCGTCGTGAGCATCTGCGTCGCCCCCTCGCCCGGCGCCGGGTAGCCCCCGGACGCGCGCAGCTCGGCGGCGTAGCTCTCGGGCGAGCCGAGCCGTTCGATCAGGGCCTCGACGCGCGCGCCCTCCCCCAGTTCGGCTTCGAGTTCCGCCAGGTGCGGGCGGACGTCCTCGAGGATCTCTTCGATCTCGCTCGCGGGCAGGTCGGCGAGCGCGGTCCGGACCCGCGCCAGATACACCCGCACGGCGGTCGGCTTGTCGCTCATGCTGCCTCTCCCAAAAGCACGTTCATCGTCGAAGCGAAGCTCTGCCAGGTCTTGCCCGACTCGGCGAGGCGCGCCCGGCCCGGCTCGTTCAGGCTGTAGTACTTGCGGTGGGGGCCCTCTTCGCTGGGTACGACGTACGAGGTCAGCAGGCCGGCCTTGTAGAGCCTGCGCAACGTCCCGTACACCGACGCGTCCCCCACCTCGTCCAGGCCGGCGGCCCGGAGTCTTCTCAGTACGTCGTACCCGTAGCCGTCTTCCTCGCGGAGCACCGCGAGGACGGCGAGATCGAGCACGCCCTTGAGCAGCTGACTGATCTCCACTGCACCCTCCAGTCTTACGCTTGGGAAGGTACCACGCATTGCGCAGTAGTGTGCACGGCGGAGGGTCGTTTCGGGTCGTCGCGTTCAGTTCCGGGTGTCCACCGGCCGCTCGAAGAAGGAGTCGAGGACCACGATGGTCTGCGTGCCCGTGACGCCGTCGATCGCGAAGAGCCGGCGCAGCGACGACTGGAGGCCTTCGGTGGTGGCGGTGCGCACTTTGACCAGCAGCGACGCCGGGCCGGCGATGACGTGCGCCTCCACGACTTCGGGCAGTGCCTCCAGGGCTTCGCGCACGGGGTGGTCGCCCATCCAGGCGTTCGCTTCGACGAGCACGAAGGCCGCGACCCCGCGCCCGACGGCGGCCGGGTCGACGTCCACGGTGGTCCGCCGGATGACGTCCTGCTCCCGGAGCTTGCGCACGCGTTCGTGGGCGGCACCCGCGGAGAGCCCGACGGCTTTCCCGAGGGCGGCGTACGCCTGCGTCGCGTCACGCTGGAGCTCGCTGAGCAGCATGCGATCTACTTCATCCACGTGTTGACCGTATCAGGTTCGGTGATCCATGCTCTTGGCAGAATCTCATGAGGAGCTGGTGATGGACCTGATCAAGACGGACTTCCAGGTGCTGGACGAGCGGTTCGCCCGCGTCAACGGCGACGAGTGGACGCAGCGCCTGCACACGGGCTGCCGCTGGACGGAGGGGCCGGCGTACTTCCCGGCGGGGCGCTACCTGGTGTTCAGCGACATCCCGAACGACCGCACCCTCCGCTGGGACGAGACGACGGGCCAGGTCGGCGTCTTCCGTCAGCCGTCCGGGTACGCGAACGGTCACACGGTGGACCGCCGGGGCCGGTTGATCAGCTGCGAGCAGGGTCCCCGCCGCGTGACGCGCACCGAGCCCGACGGCTCGATCACGGTGCTGGCCTCGGAGTACCGGGGCAAGAGGCTGAACAGCCCGAACGACGTGGTCGAGCACTCGGACGGGTCAATCTGGTTCACCGACCCGAGTTACGGAATCGACAGCGACTACGAGGGGTACCGGGCGGAGAGCGAGATCGGGGCGTGCCACGTGTACCGCGCGGCCCCGGACGGCACGGTGGAGATCGCGGCGGACGACTTCAGCCGCCCGAACGGCCTGGCGTTTTCGGCGGACGAGTCCCGGTTGTACATCGCGGACACACGCCAGACACCGAGCCACATCAGGGTGTTTGCGGTGGGCGAGAACGGCCGCCTGTCGGGCGGCGAGATCTTCGCGACGAGCGACAGCGGCGGTTTCGACGGCGTGAGGGTCGACAGCGAAGGCCACGTCTGGGCGGCGGCCCACGACGGGCTGCACTGTTTCGCACCGGACGGAACGCGCATCGGCAAGCTGCGCATCCCGGAGGTGTGCTCGAACTTCACGTTCGGCGGCGCGCGAGGCAACGAGCTGTTCATCACGGCCTCGAGCTCGCTGTACACGCTGAGGGTGACGGTGAACGGGGCTCGCTACCCGCGCTAAGCGGTCGGAGCCGGGGCCAGCAGTCGCGGCGAGGAGCTTCCGGCGGCAGGCTCACCCCGGCGGCAGGCTCACCCCCTGCGAGCAGCCCCACCCCGACTGGCGGTGCAGGCTCGTACCCGGTCAGCCGGGCGCGGCCGCCTCGACCCGGTCCACCACTGCGTCGCGGCGGCGCCAGGCGCGGCTCACCCGGACCAGCCAGGCCGCCTCTGCCGCCACGTCCGCCTCCGTGTCCGGCTGCGGCTCGGGGGCCGGCTCGGGTCCCTGCTCGCGGTCGAAGCGCCTTCCCGCTCGGCCCGCCTCGATCGCCGCCGCCAGGGTCACCGCCTCGACCGTGGCCGCCACCTCCGTCTCGCGGACTCCCGCTCGGCGGGCCGCCGCCTCGGCTCGGGGTGGGAGGTCGGGGTCGAAGTGGGCTCGCAGCGCCAAGTGGCCGTCGCGGATTTCGATCACCCTGCGGTACAGCGCGAACTCCGCTCCCCCCGCCAGCTCGCGGCCCGGGTCGAGGGCGATGCCCGGGACCGCCGTGCGCAGCGCCGTCCACAGTGGCTCGATGCGGCGGTACGCACGGTACGCGCGCACCCGGCCGATCAGCGACGACACCGCCGGCGACCAGGCGCTGAGCGTCGCCCCCGCGGCCACGAAACCGACCGTCACCGCCGCGAGGATCGAAGACGGGAGGTCTTCGCGGGCGCCGATCCGGGCCGTGCGGGCCAGCTGGAGGACGTCGTCGACGTCCCAGAACGTCCACGCGGTCGCCGCGCCCACGCCGATGACCAGCAACCACAGCCCCGCCCGCAGCGGCCCCGGCTCCGCGTGCCACGCGCTGCGCACGAACACCGCCAGCAGCAACCCGAGGCTGATCAGGCTGTAGAGCAGGAACAACACCTTGTCGCCCAACGCGAACGGCAGGCCCGCGCCCGAAAAGACCGTGTCGTCGCCGACGCGCCGCGGTTCGGACAGCGCGAAGCACACCGCCAGCAGCACCATCGTCGCCCCGGTGAACAGCGCGTGGGGCGCGAGCCGGGCGCTGTCGCCGCGCCACACCGACTGGGTGAAGGCCACCGCGAAGCCGATCGCGCCCAGCTTCAGCTCGTCGCCGGCCAAGCTCAGGACCCACTCGGCCACCGGGCCGGGGCCGGCGAGGGCCGACATCGCCGGCGTCAGCACGACGATGCCGGTGGCGATGCAGATGCCGAACCCGGCGAGGAACCACATCGTGCGCGGCGGCTGGCTGCGGCGCGCCTCGATCAGCTTGTACCCGAACCCGGCGAACCCCGCGAGGCAGAGGTAGTAGGCGAGGCTTTCGATCACGGCGTGCGGCGGCCGAACAGGGAATCGAAGCGCCGCACGCCGTCCGGGACGCCGGGCGCGGGTTCGCGCGGCTCGGCCGGCCGGACCACGCGCTGCGCGAGCAGGGTCGCGACCAGTTCGGCTTCGCGTTCCTCGGCGGCCGAGTAGGTGGTGCGCCCGAGCACGCGCCGGACGAGCTCGGGCGAGAGGTTCGGCATGAGCTGCCGCCCGGCGGCGGCGTCGATCGCGACGCCGTCCGCGCCCGCGTCGGCGCCGACGTGCCCGCACAGCAGGTGCCCGACCTCGTGCAGCAGGATGTGCCGCCGGTGCAGGGCGGTCGTGTTGGTCGGGTAGAGGATGTAGTCGGCGCGCTCGGTGCTCATCAGCAGTCCGCACGGCGCGCCTTCGGGAGCGCTGACGGGCATCAGCTCGATGGGACGCCCCCGCTCGGCGGCCAGCGCCGCGACGAAGCCCTCGGCGTCGAACGGTTCGGGCAGGCTCACGGCATCGGCGACTTCGCGGGCCCGTTTCCACAGTGACCGGGCCGGTCGCCGCCGCAAGGATGGTCGCGCCACTCTCAGGCCTCCCTCGCCACGCCCCGGCCGAACGGCTTCGGCAGGTTCAACGCGGCAAAGCGCGTGTGGTTGCGCGGCCGGGGAAATTCCGACGCGCAGACGCCGCACATGGTTCCACACCGGCGACCCGGGACTCGGACCGGCGGTGCGCGCCCGCGGCCGGCTCCGACGGCGGACGCACCGCCACCCTCAGCCCTCCTTCTTCGGGCGGCCGGCCTCCCTCCGGGCGATCGCGTCGATCATGTCGCTGATCGTGTCCAGGCCGTCCGAGGACAACGTCACCGCGCGCAGCGCCAGGTCCCGGACCCCCGCGTCGCGCAGCGCGCCCAGCAACGCCAGCTCCTCCGCGATCTTCCGGCTCTGCTCGTCGTCGAAGAAGTACGCCGGGGGCACGCCGAAGAACTGGGCCAGTGCCTCGAGGTGCCGCTTGGTCGGGTTGTCGCGGCGGCCCGTGCGCAGCTGCCACAAGTACGTCGTCGAAAAGCTCTCGCCCGTCGCTTCGCGGCAGGCCTTGGCGACCTCTTCGTTGCTGTACGGCTCCCGATCGGGCCTGCGGACCACGTGGAACAGCCGGTCGATCTTGTCGGCCAGCGTCGACTTTCCGGGCTCCTTGACCACGATGCACTCCCTCAGCTACCAGGCGTATTCATCCTAGCTGAAAGGCCCACCTCCGCGATCAACCCGAGTTCGCCCGTGGCCGCGGCTGGCACCGCGGGCACGAGAACGACGAACGGTTCATGAACGGCTCCCGCCGGATCGCCGTGCCGCACCGGTGGCACGGCATCCCTTCCTGGCCGTACGCGTCCAGCGACCGGTCGAAGTACCCCGATTGCCCGTTCACGTTCACGTACAGTGCGTCGAACGACGTGCCGCCCGCGCCCAGGGCCGCGTTCATCACGTCCGACGCCGCCGACAGCAGCTCGCGGCCCTTCGCCATGGTGAGCTTTTCGGTCGGCCGGGCCCAGTGCAGGCGCGCCCGCCACAACGCTTCGTCCGCGTAGATGTTGCCGATGCCCGACACCAGTGTCTGGTCGAGCAGCGCGCGCTTGACCTCCGTGCGCCGGGACCGCAGCGCGCGCACCGCCGTGTCGAGGTCGAACTCCGGGTCCATCGGGTCGCGGGCGATGTGGGCGATCGTGTCCGGGAGCAGGACGTCACCGCCGATGTCGCTCAGGTCGTCCAGCGCCAGGCCGCCGAACGTCCTCTGGTCGACGAACCGCAGCTCCGGCCCGCCGTCGTCGAAGCGCAGCCGCACCCGCAGGTGCTTCTCGTCCGGCGCGTCCTCCGGCTGGACGAGCATCTGCCCGCTCATGCCGAGGTGGGCCAGCAGCGCCTCCTTGTCGGAGAGCTCCAGCCACAGGTACTTGCCCCGGCGCCGCGCCGCCTCGACGCGGGTGCCGGCGAGCCGCTGCGTGAAGTCCTCCGCGCCCAGGGCGTGCCGGCGGATGGCGCGCGGGTGCAGGACCTCCGCCTGGCGGATGGTCCGCCCCGCGACGTGCGCCTGCAGGCCCAGGCGGACGACTTCGACCTCGGGAAGTTCGGGCATGCGGCCATTGTGCCCGGGGGGTCCGACATTTCTTGAAAAGGCACCTACGGAGCGGTGGGCCCGACGTCGGCTTTCGCCAGCGGAACCCGGGTCGTTCCCGAGGCGAAGTACTCGTCGGCGCCGACGTCGAAGGTGCCCGAGCGGGTCTGCAGGTCGAAGTCCTTCGCCGCGTACGGGTACGACCCGACACCGGCGTTGACCGCGGGGCTGCCCGACGCCAGCCGGTAGAGCCCGGCCGCGTCCTTGACCAGCTTCGGGTCGACGTTCCGCGACGGCATCCCGGCGGCGCCGCCGAAGGTGATGTTGCCCTCGTACTTGACCGTCGACCCGCTCGGCAGCGTCACCAGCGTCCCCGAGGTGCCTTTGACGATGTTGTCCGCGACCACGCAGTCCTTCGGCTTGAAGTCGCCGCCGTCACCGTCGATGACGCTGTTCGACCCGAGCACCGTGTTGTAGGCGACGGTGTCGCGGTCCGGGCGGTCGTGCAGCTTGCTCGTCGGTCCGCTGTCGGCCTCGTCACCCGAGCCGAACACGATCGCCCGCCCGCCGGAGTTCGCGACGTAGTTGCCGACGATCTTGTGGTCGTTGCCGTGGAAGCGGATCCCGGAGTTGAAGAGCACATTGCCCTCGACGGTGCTGCGGTTGCCGTGGCGCAGCACGATGTAGCCCTTGCTGTCACGGATGGTGTTGTAGCGGATGACGTTGTCCGACGACTTGACCGAGATCGCCTCGCTGTCGCCGTCGGCCTTCTCGAAAAGGTTGTATTCGAGGATGGCGTGCGCGGAGTAGGACTGGTGGTTGCTCAGCCCGAGCCGGATCGATTCGCCGCCGTTGTCGCCGCTGAACTGGTGGTTGTAGAAGTAGTTGTGGTGCACGCGGACGTTCTGCGCCATGGCGGCCGAGGGGCCGAGGATCTGCAGGAACACGCCCTGGCTGGTGCGGTTCTGGAAGACGTTGTGGTCGACCTCGGTGTCGTCACCGTTGACCGAGACCCAGTTGCCGTCGCCGGTGAGCTGGAAGTCGTTGCGGGACAGGCGGTTGTGCGACGCCCCGGCCGGGACGCTCAGGGAAGCGCTTCCCCGGAACTTGAACCCCCGCAGCACGACGTGGTGGACACCGCCGGCGAAGGAGAACGTCTTCGAGCCGGTGATCGTCGCCTTGCCGGTGTGCTCGGCGGCGATCGTCACCGGCGCCGAAGCGGTGCCGGCCCGGTGGATCGACAACGTCGAACTCGCGGAGTAGGAGCCGTCGGCCAGGACGATCGTGTCCCCGGCGTTCGCCTTGTCCATCGCCGACTGCAGCGCGGCCAGGGAGGTGACCCGGATCTGCGCGGCCGACGCCGGCGAGCCGGGGACGACGACGAGCGCCGCGGCGATCAGGGGTACGAAGAGCAGACGCATCCGCCAGACCTCTCAGTGAGCACGGGGCGGCGGATGTCCACACGCTACTGAGCGGTCCGGCAAAGCGTCAACGAGGGTTCCCGCTGATCAGGACTCCGGTTCGGCCTTCTGCTGGGCCTCGAGTTCGGCGGACAGCGAACGCCAGGCCGTCTCGGCGGCCTTCTGCTCGGCTTCCTTCTTCGTCGACCCGGTGCCGTGGCCGAGGGGACGGCCGGCGACCAGCACGGTGGCCGTGAACTCCTTGCGGTGGTCCGGCCCGGTGTCCTCGACCTTGTACTCGGGCACGCCGAGCCCGGCCGACGCCGTCAGCTCCTGCAGGCTCGTCTTCCAGTCGAGCCCGGCCCCGCGCAGCGGCGCTTCGGCGAGCAGCGGGTCGAAGAGGTGGTGCACGAGCTTGCGGGCGATCTCGATGCCGTGCTCGAGGTAGGCGGCGCCGATGACGGCTTCCAGCCCGTCGGCGAGGATGCTCGCCTTGTCGCGGCCGCCGGTGAGCTCTTCGCCCTTGCCGAGCAGCAGGTGCGCCCCGAGCCCGCCCTCGCCGAGCCCGCGGGCCACCCGCGCCAGTGCGTGCATGTTGACCACGCTGGCGCGGAGCTTCGCGAGCTGCCCTTCGGGCAGGTCGGGGTGTGTGGTGTAGAGGTGATCGGTGACGACGAGGCTGAGCACGGCATCACCGAGGAACTCCAGCCGCTCGTTCGGCGGCAGACCTCCGTTTTCGTACGCGTACGAACGGTGGGTCAGCGAAAGCCGGAGCAGCTCGGGGTCCAAGGTGACCCCGAGCGCTTCGAGCAACAGCGCCCGATCGGCTACTGGTCCCCCGGGCGTCTTGCCCCCCATGTCGGCGACCCGATCAGGCGGGCTCGACGACCTGGCGGCCGTTGTGCTGGCCGCACGACGGGCACGCGACGTGCTGGAGCTTCGGCTGCTTGCAGGCGCGGTTGGAGCAGGGCACCAGCTGCACCGGAGCCGCCTTCCACTGGCTGCGGCGGGAGCGCGTGTTGGATCGCGACATCTTCCGCTTCGGGACGGCCACGAGTAGATCTCCTTATGACGGTCTGCTCGCGGTCGTGCGAGCGAACTTTCCTCCGGAACGAGCTGGGGCGCTCGTCAGGCTTGCTCAGCTGGGCCCAGGCTTTTCGCCCGCGTTCTCGTCGAAGCGCTCGACGAGTGCGGCCCACCGAGGGTCTATCATCTCATGCCCGTGTCCGGGCTCGAGATCGGCCCACTTGACGCCGCAGTCCGTGCAGAGCCCGGCGCAGTCCTCGGTGCACAGCGGGGCCAGCGGGAGGGCCAGCACGATCGCGTCGCGCACGATGGGTTCGAGGTCGATCTTGTCGTCGACCAGCCGGGGGATCTCGTCCTCGTCGGTGGTCTCCTCGGTGGCCGACCCGGGGTAGGCGAACAGCTCCTGGACCTCGACCTCGACCTCTTCGGTCAGCGGGTCGAGGCAGCGGGCGCAGGTGCCCTTCGCGGTGGCCGTGGCCGTGCCGCTGACGAGGACGCCTTCGACGACGGACTCGAGCAGCAGATCGAGGTCCAGCTCGGAGCCGGCTTCGATGGTGATGACATCGGGGACGCCGAGCGGCGTCTCCACCGGCACGCTGCGCTTGACGGCGCGGCTGAGGCCGGCGTGACGGCCGAGCTCACGGGTGTCGATCACCCACGGGCTGCGGTCGTCGAGCTGGGGGGTCTTGTTCTCGGACATCCAGTCCAGGGTACGCACTGGTCGCCACCCCTTTTGAGCAGGCACCCGGCGGTCCCTTGGTGGGGCTCGGTCGCTGCTGGTCTTTTCCTGGAGGTCCTGCTGAGTTGGGCGGATGTCGGGTCGCCTCGGTCGGGTCGGGGGCCCACCACCCCGAAGCCGCGATTGTCACTACGGGCTTCGGATCGGGGTGGCGGGGCAGGACTGGGCGGGGTGCCGGTCTGGGCGTCCGCGTTCCGTTCGAGCCGGTGAGGCAGCGGGTGGTCCAGCGCAGAACCTTGCCGGATCCCACCCCGCTCGAAGCAGGGGCTTCGGCAAAGCCGGTCGCTGCTGCGTGGTGCGGGTCTGTCGTCTGGTTTCTGCTCGGAAGTGCAGCTCAGGTTGCTCGGGTGCCCACCACCCCGAAGCCGCGATTGTCACTACGGCCGGTGGTACCGCGTCAAGGCGGGAAAGCGTGCCTTGACCCGGCACCACCGTCCGCGTGCTGGCTTCGGATCGGGGCGGCGGGGCAGGCCTGGGCGGGGTGCCGGTTTAGGCGTCCGCGTTCCGTTCGAGCCGGTTGGGCAGCAGGTCCTCCGGCTTTGCCGGAGAGGGTGGGCTACTCGGGCGACGGGCGCGCCGGCGGTATCGCGGAGCGTAGGCACTTACACCAGCAGAACCTTGCCGGATCCGACCCCGCTCGAAGCAGGGCTTCGGCAAAGCCGGTCGCTGCTGCGTGGTGCGGGTCTGTCGTCTGGTTTCCGCTCGGAATTGCAGCTCAGGTTGCTCGGGTGCCCACCACCCCGAAGCCGCGATTGTCACTACGGACGGTGGTACCGCGTCAAGGCGGGAAAGCGTGCCTTGACCCGGCACCACCGTCCGCGTGCTGGCTTCGGATCGGGGCGGCGGGGCAGGACTGGGCGGGGTGCCAGTCCAGCGTCAACGTCCCGTTCGAGCCGGTGAGGCAGCCGCCGAACCCGGCACTCCGACTGCGCCGCAGGACCCGCCCTCCCGAGGGGGCCGGTCCCAGGTCCAGCCTATCGGCGGCACCCGACGAAAAGCCGGGAAAACCGCAGGTGAGGGCCCCACCGTCCACAGCCCGCCCGGGTTGTGGACAGCTCAGCCAGATCGCCGACAGCTCGGCTCCGAGAGACTCGTCACACCTGGTAGTCGTAGAGCGTCGGTCGCCCACCCGAACTCGGCAGGTTCGCCGGTGAGCGCAAGTGGTTGCGCCCCGAATCCACCGTTCGCAGCGTGGTTGCCAGCAGCTCCGAGAACTCCGCCAGCTTCCCGTCCACGTACGCGTCGCAGTCCGCGCGCTGGCGGTCCGCCTCCGCGTGGGCCTCGTCCACGATGCGGGCCGACTCGGCGTGGGCCGCCTGGACCACCTCGGTCTGGGCCACCAACCTGGCCTGCTCGGCCCGGCCGTCCTCGATGGCGCGGTCGTACGCGTCGCGGCCTGCCTGGATCATGCGCTCGGACTCCGCGCGGGACCGGTCCGTGAGGTTCTGGTACTCCGCCTGGCCCGCCGCCACCGTGCGGTCCGCCTGGTCGTGGGCGTCGGCGAGCATCTGCTCGGCCCGGGCCCGCGCGTCGGCGAGGATGCGCTCCGCCTCGTCCGTCGCGTCGGCGATCGCGCGCTCGGCCTCGGCGTTCGCGCCCGCCACCGTTTCGCCCGCTTCCTTGCGGGCCGCGTGGATCAGGTCGTCGCGCTTGTCGAGGACGTCCTGGGCGTCGTCGATCTCCGCCGGCAGTGCGTCGCGGACGTCGTCGAGGAGCTCCAGCACGTCGCCGCGGGGTACGACGCAGCTGGCCGTCATCGGGACGCCGCGCGCCTCCTCGACGATGGTCACGAGCTCGTCGAGCGCCTCGAAAACCCGGTACACGGCAACTCCAATCCCCTGTCGCTGTGGACCAGTCTGCCCGCATCCGGCGCCGAAGCGGTGAACGCGACCGGCGCCGGGCGTGTCCCCCTGGACCACGCCCGGCGCCGGAGTTCCTAGGGCAGCGCGAACGCCGGATCGGTGATCACCCGCTCGAGCTGCTCCTCGCTGAGCTGCACCGAGTCGGCGGCGTCGTCGGCGGCGTCGACGAGCGTCACCGTCGAGCCGTCGGCCCGGCGGAGGACGCCGACGAAGCCGCGCAGCTTCGTGAAACCCCCAGGGCTCACGAAGCCGGTTTCGTACACCACCAGGACCGCGCCACCGGGCTGCGGGATCCGCTCGCAGTCCCGCTCCCCTTCCGCGCAGGACCGGGCGAACGGGATGTGCTCGTCCGGCACCTGCCTGCCGTACACCGACAGCTGGAAGTCGCCGGGCCGCCCGGACGCGTCGACGAAGGCGGCGGTCACGGCCATCCGGCCGGGGCCGATGGCGTCCGCCGGGGACACGCCGACCCTCAGGCCCCGCACCCCGGGGAACACCCCGGTCACGGCGTCGCCGAGCGCCTGCCGGATCCGCGCCTGCTCGGCGAGCGACGGCGGGGACGGCGGCGAGGCCGGTGGCACCCGCGGCTCGCTCGGCGTGAACAACGCGACGGCCGCGACGGCCACCGCCACCACCGAAACGACGATCCCGGCGCGGCGCCGGCGGACGTCCCGGGCCGCCCGGCCGGCGAGCTCGTCGGGGTCGAAGCCCAGCGGCGGTTCCGGAACGGTCACCTCGCGCAGGCGGGTTTCGAGGTCGGTCATCACGCGCTCCTCTCCGTGCTGTGCTCGAGCAGGCCCCGGAGGGTCTCGAGCCCGCGGGCGGCCTGGCTCCGGACGGTCCCTTCCGAGCAGCGCAGCACGTCCGCGACCGCTGCCGCCGGCAGGTCCGCGCAATAGCGGAGGACGACGGCGGCGCGCTGCTTCGGCGGGACTTCGGCGAGAGCGCGCAGGAGCGGGCCGGAAATCCCGGCGTCGCTCAGGACGGCGGGCCGGTCCGGCACGACGCCGTCCCGGCGTTCGCGGCGCCGCCACGGCCGCCGGGACTCGTCGAGCCAGCAGCGCAGCAGGACCTGCCGGGCGTAGTTGTCGACGGGTCCCCGCCGGGTGATCTTCGGCCAGACCCGGTACAGCTTGATCAGCGTCAGCTGGACGAGGTCCTCCGCGAGGTGCCAGTCACCGCACAGCAGGTACGCCGTCCGTCTCAGCGCGAAGGCGCGCGCCCGGGCGAACTCCCGGAAATCCGCGTCGTCCGCAGCCCGCATCGCGCCTCCTCGTCCGTCTTCCGGTGTACCTCACGGACGAGGGGGCGCGGCGCGTTGCACGGGTTCAGGAATTCAGGTCGATCCGCTTGAAGGTGGCGTAGCGGTCGGGCGTGTAGGCCAGCTCGCCCGCCTTGCCGGAGATCACGCGGTCGTTCGTGCCGACGGCGAAGAGCTTGTAGTAACCGGACGCGCAGGCCGGCAGCACGCCTTCGCGGTTCTCGTAGGTCGACCCGGCCGAGGTGCCGTTCCGTACGTTGTCCACGACGGTCTTCGCCGCCGACGACAGCTGCGTGTAGCCGATCTTGGCCAGGCCGGACAGGTCGCCACAGGCGTGCGTCGTGCCGCCACCGCTGATGTCGATGACCTTGAAGGTGGCGTAGTGGTCGCCGGTGTAGAAGTACTCGCCGGCGCTGCCGGTCACGATGCGGCGCGTGCCGCGGGTGCTCGAGCCCGGCGTCGGCACCGTGTACTCGTGGTAGTAGCCCGACGCGCAGGCCGGGAGGATGCCTTCCCGGTTGTCGAAGACGACGCCGTCGTTCTTCGGGTACGGGAACGGCCCGTTCGTCTGGATCAGCTGGTACGTCGTCGTCGCTTCGGCGGGCAGCGCCGAGAGCGTCGTGTGCGAGAAGCCGGACAGGTTCCCGCAGGCGTTCTGCGCGGCGACGGCCGGGGACGGCGCGGTGACCCCGGCGAACAGCGTCGCCAAGAGCGCGAACAGGACGGCAGCCAGGCGCGATCGGTAGTTGGTCATTTTCGGACCGTAACCCGATCGGATGATTTTCAGGAGACGTGGACGTGAACTCCGGGTCGAAGTCCCGACGAACGGAGGGTCAGCGCCTCAGCTTCGGGAACTTCTCCGACAGCCGTTCGTAGACGACCGGCGGCACGAAGCGCTCGATGTCGCCGCCGAGCGCCGAGATCTCCTTGACCAGCGAGCTGGACACGAAGCCGTACGCCGGGTTGTTCGCCATCAGCAGCGTCTCGACGCCGGTGAGCTCGCGGTTCATCTGCGCCATCTGCAGCTCGTAGTCGAAGTCGCTGACCGAGCGCAGGCCCTTGACGACCGCCGCGATGTCGTTGTCGCGGCAGTAATCGACCAGCAGGCCCTCCCACGAGTCGATCCGGACGTTGCCGAGCTTCGCGGTGATTTCGCCGAGGATCTCGAGCCGTTCGGAGACCTCGAAGAGCCCCTTCTTCGACCGGTTGACCCCGACGGCGACGACGACCTCGTCGAACAGCCGGCTGGCCCGTTCGATGATGTCGAGGTGGCCATTGGTGGCCGGGTCGTAGGAACCGGGACAGACCGCACGCCGCATGGCGCGGACGCTACCGTGCCGCACCCGGTCTCCGCCGCGTGGTTCACGCCACAGCCGTGTACTCCGCCCAGAACACGGCCGTGTCGCCGTACTTCTTCGCGCGCGCCGGCTCGAAGCCCGGCGGCCAGTCCGGCTCGCCGTCGCGGGCCGCGCGCTCGATCACCACCAGCGCCGATGCCGTCAGCCAGCCACCCGCGGCCAGCGCGGCCAGCACGGACCCGAGCGCGGCCGCGTCCACGGCGTACGGCGGGTCGGCGAGCACGAGGTCGAACGGCGACGGCGCGGGCGCCGCGACCACCGCCTCGACCTGCCCCGCCCGGACCGTGCCGCCCAGGCGCAGCGCCGCGACGTTGCCGCGCAGGACGTCCACCGCACGCCGGTCGGACTCCACGAAAAACGCGTCCGCCGCGCCCCGGGAGAGGGCTTCGAGGCCGAGCGCGCCGGAGCCGGCGTAGAGGTCGAGGACGCGGGCGCCGTCCAGCTCGCCCGCCGTCTCCAGAGCGTTGAACAGGGCTTCCCGCACGCGTTCCGACGTCGGCCGGGTGCCCTTCGGCGGCACCTTCAGCCGCCGTCCGCCCGCCGTCCCGGCCACGATCCTGGTCACCCCCCGATTGTGCGGGGACGGCCTGCCGCGCGGATGACCGGGACACGGGTGTCCCCGCCCGGGCCACCGCGTAGAGTCGTTCTTCGCCCTCGGAGGCGACCCCAAAGCTGTCAAGGAGCCATGCGTGTCCGAACCTCGGGTCAGACGGGCCGAGATCGCCATCGAGCAAGCCCACGTCGATCGCGTGTACACCCGTCTGGACGAACTGCGGGTCCAGGCCGAGGCCATGCGGACGAAGGGCTACGAGATCGGCCAGGGAGCGCAGCGCGAGGCGATCTTCGAGCAGGCGTCGATGCTGTTCGAGCGCGACATGATGGTCTACCACGCCAACCAGACGCTGCAGACGCTCGACGCCGAGTACGAGGGCCTCGTCTTCGGCCGGCTCGACGACCGCGAGGGAGAACGCACCTACGTCGGCCGGCTCGGCATCCGCGACGCCGAGTTCGACAACCTCGTGACGGACTGGCGCGCGCCGGCCGCGGCGGCGTTCTACCAGGCCACGGCCGAGGAACCGATGGACGTGGTGCGGCGGCGGGTGATCCGCTGCTCGGGCCAGAACGTCCTCGACGTCGACGACGACGTCCTGATCGCCGACGCCGTCCCCGAGGACATGCAGATCGTCGGCGAGGGCGCGCTGATGGCCGCGCTGGGGCGTTCGCGCGGCGAGAAGATGCGCGACATCGTCGCGACCATCCAGAAGGAGCAGGACGAGGTCATCCGGGCGCCGTGGCGCGGGGTCACCGAGATCACCGGCGGGCCGGGCACCGGCAAGACCGCGGTGGCGCTGCACCGCGCGGCCTACCTGCTGTACCGCTACCGCCGCCAGCTCGGCGGCGCGGGCGTGCTGGTGATCGGGCCGTCGGGCGTGTTCACCAGCTACATCTCGCGGGTCCTCCCCTCCATGGGTGAGACGAACGTCGAACTGCGCGCGCTCGGCGAAGTCCTCGACGGCCTGGAGGCGACGCGGCAGGACGCCTCGCCGCTCGCCGCCGTGAAGGGGTCGCTGCGGATGCGGAAGGTGCTGCTGCGGGCGCTGCGGGACACGCCGCCGGAGGCGCCGGAGGAGATGCGGATCGTCTACCGCGGCGAAGTCCTGAAGCTGGGCGCGCGCGAGCTGGAGAAGGTGCGCCGCAAGGCCCACACGCAGGGCGCGCCGCCGAACCGGTCGCGGATCCGGGCCGCCGAGCTGCTGCTGGACGCCCTCGCCGCGAAGGCCGAAGAGCACGCGAAGGACGACGGCCGGCAGATCGACCGCGCCGAGCTGATCACCGACCTGGGCGAGCGGATCGACTTCCACCGCTTCCTGGTCGTCTGGTGGCCGGTGCTGTACCCGGCGCAGATCCTCAAGTGGCTGGGCGAGGAGAAGCGCCTGGCCGCGGCGGCGAAGGGCATCCTGAACCGCCAGGAGATCTCGATGCTGGCCGCGGACTTCGCGGACCGCTCACGGGGCTGGTCGATCGCGGACGTGGCGTTGCTGGACGAGCTGCGCGTCCTGGTCGGGCCCCCGCCGAAGCGCAAGCGGCGCCAGGTGATCGAGGTCGAGCCGGAGCGCTCGGGCGGCGCGCCGACGCGGCCGGAGCACTACGACGAGTACTCGCACGTGGTCGTCGACGAGTCCCAGGACCTGTCGCCGATGCAGTGGCGGATGGTCGGCCGGCGCGGCAAGTACGCGAGCTGGACGGTGGTCGGCGACCCGGTCCAGAGCTCGTGGCCGGACCCGGCGGAGGCGGCTTCGGCCCGCGACCAGGCATTCGGCGTCAAGACGGCCCGGCGCCGGTTCACGCTGCGCACGAACTACCGCAACTCGGCGGAGATCTTCGACCTGGCGGCCAAGGTGGTGGCGGGGCACGCGGAGTCCGGCGAGCTGCCGGTGGCGGTCCGCCGCACCGGAGTGGAGCCGGAGGTCCGCCCGGTCGAGGCAGCGGGCCTGGCAGCGGCAACCCAGGCGGCGGTGAAGGAGCTGCTGGGCGCGGTGGAGGGAACGGTCGGCGTCATCACGGCGATGGACCGGGTCCCGGAGATCGCGGGCTGGCTGTCGGGGCAGGCGGACGAGCGGCTGAAGGTCGTGGGCAGCCTGGACTCGAAGGGCCTCGAGTACGACGCGGTGGTCCTGGTGGAGCCGAACGACCTGATCACGGAGTCGACAACGGGGCGGCGGGTGTTGTACGTGGCACTGACCCGGGCGACGCAGCAGCTGATCGTCCTGGCCTCGAACCCGGACTGGATCCCGGCGGCCTGAGGCCGGTCGGTTCCGAAGAGCCGGCGTGCCTGACGGGGTTGCCCACAACCCGATGGGGCTGGGGACAGCTCCGGCCCCGGCAGCGGCTTTCCGGCTTCGAAGTCGGACCCCCTCGATACGCTGGAGCGGGGTGGCTCCCCCAGGGAGGGAGGGTGGGCGCTGCGGCTCCTGCGGCTGAGTCGGAGCGCCCTTCGAGGCCCTTCACCAGCTCGAACAGCACGTCGACGCCGGACTCGCACCCCGCCCAGACCTCCCCCGCCACCCCGATCCGAAGCCAGCACGCGGACGGTGGTGCCGGGTCAAGGCACGCTTTCCCGCCTTGACGCGGTACCACCGTCCGTAGTGACAATTCCGGCTTCGGGGCGGTGGGCACCGAGCTGCTTGGCGGGCAGCAGCGACCGGCTTCGTCGAAGCCCTCCCCAGGGAGGGCGGGGTCCTGCAACAAAGTCGCAGCGCCCTACACCAACTCGAACCGCACGCCGACGCCGGACTCGCACCCCGCCCAGACCTCCCCCACCGCCCCGATCCGAAGCCAGAACACGGACGGTGGTGCCGGGTCAAGGCACGCTTTCCCGCCTTGACGCGGTACCACCGGCCGTAGTGACAATCGAGCTTCGGGGTGGTGGGCACGGATCCTTTCCTCCAGGCAGCAGCGACCGACTCGCCGAAGCCCCACCCAGGAAGGGCGGGTCCTGCAACAAAGTCGCAGCGCCCTTCACCAACTCGAACCGCACGCCGACGCCGGACTTGCGCCCCGCCCAGGCCTCCCCCACCGCCCCGATCCGAAGCCAGCACGCGGACGGTGGTGCCGGGTCAAGGCACGCTTTCCCGCCTTGACGCGGTACCACCGTCCGTAGTGACAATCACGGCTTCGGGGTGGTGGGCACCCGAGCAACCTGAGCTGCACCGCCGAGCAGAGACCAGCCGGCGTCCCCGGAGAGCCGGTGAAACGCTGAAGGGCCCCTTCGCGGAGCGGGTGGCGGGTTCCCGTTTCCTCGAAGGAGCCCTTCAGACCCCCGGTGAAATGAACGTCGTGGGACGACATCGTCCGAGGGCATGTCTACTCGATCCGGGTTGTTCGGTGTCCGCGCTCAAGCACCGAACAACAACGCCGAACAACCACGCCCACCCCGGTCAGGGGCACGGCGGGGCGTATCCGAGGTCCGGGAAGCTGTCGTTCCACTCCGCCTCGCTGATCCGCGGTGACACCGCCGCGCAGATGCGCTCGGCCGCGCGGTCCGGGTCGGCCTCCCAGAACCGCACCGTGCCGTCCGCGCCTCCTCCCGCCAGCGTATGGCCGTTCGGCGCGTACTGCGCGACGTAGACGCGGTCGCGCTGTTCCGGCAACACCGCGTACGGCGCCGCCGACGCGACGTCCCACAGCCGGATCGTGCGGTCGTAGCTCCCCGAGGCCAGCGTTCGGCCGTCGCCGCTGAACGACACCGACATGACGACGTCCGCGTGGCCGTCCAGCACCTCCGATGGCGGTACGTGGCCCGGGTCCGTGATGTCCCAGAGGCGGACCATGCGGTCCGCGCTCGCCGTCGCGACGTGCTTGCCGTCGGGGCTGTAGGCGATCGAGAAGATCGTGTCCGTGTGGCCCGCCAGCTTCGCGAGCGGCCGCGGGGCGCGGGGCGCCGAGATGTCCCAGAGCCGGGCCGTGTGGTCCCAGCCCGCCGTGGCGAGCGTCCGGCCGTCGGGGCTGAACGCGATCGTGTGGACGTCGTCGTCGTGGCCCTCCAGCTTCGCGATCTCCACCGGCCGGAGGCGGTCGGCCAGGTCCCACAGCCGGGCCGTGTGGCCGTCGCCCGCGGTGGCGAGCAGGCGGCCGTCCGGGCTGAACACGACCGCGTCGATGTCGTCGTGGAGCCGGTTGAACACCACCGGCGGCCCCGGCCGGGCCGGGTCGGTGATGTCCCGCACCGTCATCGTGTGGTCCCAGCTGCCGGTGGCCAGCGTGCGGCCGTCCGGGCTGACGGCGACACCGCAGACCGCGTCGCCGAACCCGCCGATCGTGGCCAGGTCCCGCGGCGCGCGCGGGTCGGTGAGGTCGTGCAGCCGCACCGTCTTGTCGTAACTGCCGGAGGCCAGCAGCTTGCCCCCGGCCCCGTAGGCGACGTGGCACGCCTGGGCCGTGTGCGCGGGGATCGCGGGGCCGGGCAGGTCCCAGAGCCGGGCCGACTGGTCGTCGCTGGCCGTCGCGAGGGTGCGGCCGTCGCGGGTGAACACCGCCGAGACGACCGCGCCGATGTGGCCGGACAGCGACTGCAGCTCGCGGGGCTGCCGCGGGTCGGCGACGTCCCACAGCCGGGCCGTGCGGTCGAAGCCGGTGGTCGCGAGGGTGCGCCCGTCCGCGGTGAAGGCCACCGAGCGCACGGTCGCCTTGTGCGTGGTCAGCGACGCCAGCGGCCCCGGGTGGGCCGGGTCGGCGATGTCCCACAGCCGCGCGGTCTGGTCCTGGCTCGCCGTGGCGAGGACCGGCCGCCCCGGGCTGAAGGCGACCGAGTGCACGACGTCGGTGTGCCCGGCCACGACGCCGAGCTGCGTCCGCGCAGCGACGTCCCAGACGCGCGCGGTCTTGTCGGCCGACGCCGAGGCGAGCAGCCGGCCGTCGCCGCTGAAGGCGAGGTTGTTGACGTAGGACGTGTGCCCGGTCAGCTCCCCCGACGGCCGCGGGTGCGCGGGGTCGGTCGTGTCGTAGAACCGGATCGTGCCCTTGACGTCGGCGGTCGCCAACAGCGGTCCGGCCGGGCTGAAGGCCACGGCGTAGGCCTTGCCCTCGTGCCGCTCGATCGTCGTGCCGGGACCCGGCCGCGCCGGGTCCGAGACGTCCCAGACGCGGACGGTGCCGTCGAAGCCCGCGGTGGCGACGGTCCGGCCGTCGGCCGCGAAGGCGACGTTGTTCACGTTGCCCTGGTGCCCGGCGAGCACACCCAGCGGCACCGGGTGGTGCGGGTCGCGCGTGTCCCAGAGCCGGGCCGTGCCGTCCCAGCTGGCCGTGGCGATGACCTGCCCGTCCGGGCGGAGGGCGACGGTGTTGACCCGGCCGGTGTGCCCGGACAGGCGCGTCGCGTACGGCGAGCCGAACATGCCGAGCAGGCCGCTGCGCTCGTCGGCCCCCGGGTCCAGGCGGTACGCGGCGAGCGCGAGCTGCGCGGCCAGCGCGGGGTTCGTGGCGCGCATGGCCAGCGCCTGCCCGGCCACCTTCTGGGCGAGCGCGTCGTTGCGCTGCTCGGTGGCCGTGGACTCGGCGCGCACGGCGTAGACGGTGGCGGCCACGGCGAAGACCAGCAGCACCGCGAGCAGGGCGACCAGCTGGCGCAGCCGGCGGGTGCGGCGGCGGTCGCGTTCCTGTTCGGCGTGCTCGACGGCGAGGCTGGCGTCGAGGAACCGCCGTTCCCGCTGGGACAGCGCCGAGTCCTGGCGCGCGGCCCACTCCCGGGCGATCGCCAGCCGGGTGCCGCGGTAGAGCCAGCCCGGGTCGGAGTCGACGGCCTCCCAAGCGCCGGTCGCCTCGGTGAGCTGCCGGTGGACGCGCAGGCCCTCGCGGTCTTCGGTGAGCCACTCGCGCAGCCGCGGCCAGCCGCGGATGAGGGCCTCGTGGGCGATGTCGATGCCGGTGTCGTCGAGGGTGACCAGCCGGGCCGCGGCCAGCTCGCCGAGGACGACGGCGGTGTCCTCGTCGTCGGCGTCGAGCTCGGCGCGGCCGATGCGCCGCTTGGTGTCTTCGGTGCCTTCTCCGAGCGCGGTCATCCGGAGGAAGATCTGCCGCGCCAGCCGCTGCTGACGCGCCGAGAGCTTCGCGAAGGTGCCTTCCGACGTCTGCGCGATGGCCCGCTCGATGCCGCCGGTCGACTCGTACCCGGCGAGGGTCAGCGTGGTGCCGCGGCGCCGCCGCCACGTCTCCAGCAGCGCGTGCGAGAGCAGGGGCAGCACGCCGGGCTGGCCGGTGGCGTCCGCGACGAGCCGGGAAACCAGGCCCGTCTCGACGCGGTAGCCGGTGTCGACGGCGGGCCGCGAGATCGCCTGCCGGAGCTCTTCGGTCGTCATCGGGCCGACCAGGATCTGGGCGTCCTGCATGGCCTCGGCGAGCTCGGCGTGCCGCGCGCAGTGGGTGTAGAAGTCGGTGCGGATGCCGAGGACGACCCGGGTGCGGCTGCCGGGTTCGGTGGTCGCGGTGACGAGCGCGTCGAGGAAACGGGCCCGCTCCCGGTCGTCCTGGCAGAGGGTGAAGACCTCTTCGAACTGGTCGACGACCAGCACGACGTCCTCGTCTTCGCCGTCGGCCAGCTGACGGGCGGCGAGGCCGAGGTTGCGCGGGTGCGCGGCGAAGTCGTCGAGCAGGGCGCCGGGGGCCACGCCGAGCGCGGCGGCGAACTTGACCGCGCACTCCTGCAGCGGGCGGTGCCCCGGCGTGAGCAGCACGACCGGCCCCTTCACCGACGGCAGCAGACCGGCCCGCAGCAGGGACGATTTCCCCGAGCCGGATGCGCCGAGGACGGCGAGAAAACGTTGTCTCGCGAGTCGTTCGACGAGCTTTTCGACAAGTCGTTCCCGGCCGAAGAAACGACCGGCGTCGGCCGGGCCGAAAGCGGCCAGCCCGACGTACGGCGGAATTTCGCCGGATTCCGGCTCCGGCGGTGAATCGGCACCGTCCGCCCGCGACTCGTCGGCGACGGCGTGCCAGCGTTCCTCCCATTCCGCCGTCGTCCCGCCACAGGCCCGGACGTAGGCCAAGGTGACGGCCAGACTGGGGAGTTTCCGCCCGCCGGCCGCTTCCGACAGCGTCCCGGCCGAGTAGTGCGCCCGCC
This sequence comes from Amycolatopsis sp. NPDC004772, assembly GCF_053601215.1. NCBI lineage: Bacteria > Bacillati > Actinomycetota > Actinomycetes > Pseudonocardiales > Pseudonocardiaceae > Amycolatopsis > Amycolatopsis sp. NPDC004772. The sequence continues at coordinate 36,305 of NZ_JBSGBK010000044.1, read as the reverse complement.
GTCCCAGCTCGCGGTAGGTCGGATTCCCGGCGCTCTCGCGCAACCGCCGGAGATCGGCGGCGAATTCGATCAGCAGATCGTCTCCGGGATCCAAGGGGCGCTCGGGACGCGGCAACCGGTCCTCCTGTTGTTCATTTTCCGATCGGCCCACCGTAGCCAATCCCGCGCGGTCACGGAGGCGAATCCAGCCGCCGGCGAACGGCTTCGGCGGACACGCCCAGTTCGGCCAGCAGATCGGCCGCCGGATCCGGCGGTGACAGCGTTACGAGCACCCGCAGCAGCTGCGCCGGATCACGCGGCCGCGGTGTCCCGCGGATCGCCTCGTTGACGACCGCGCGCGCCCCGGACGTCAGCGCGCCCGGCGTCAGCTTCCCGCGCCGCAGCGGGACTTCGGGCGGGCGGAGGCCTTCGACCTCGATGCCGAGCGCCGCCAGGGCGGCCCGGTCGAGGCGGTCCAGGGCCGCGCGGGCCTCGGCCAGGCTCGTGCCGAGCGTGCGCGCGCTGCCGGCGTCGTGCAGCAGGCCCAGCAGCAGGTGTTCGGTGCCGAGCCGCCGGTCGCCGCGGCGGCGGGACTCCTCCAGGGCCGCCGTCACCACCGCGGCGAACGGGCTCTTGGCGATCAGCCGGTCCAGCACGAGGGCCTCACTTCCCGTACTTGGCGTGCACGGACTGCCGGGCGACGCCGAGCGCGTCCCCGATCTGCTCCCACGACCAGCCCTGCCGCCGCGCGTGCGCGACGGCCGCCGCTTCGACCTGCTCGGCGAGCCGGTGCAGGGCACCCACCGCCCGCAACGCCACCGCCGGGTCCGTTTCCGAGACGCGTCCCGAAAGCTCTTCCGCTTCCACGGTGTGTCAGTCTAGCCTGACATGGTCGTCAGTTTGAACTGACAGCCGGGAGGGCGTCATGGAAATCGCGGTGATCGGAGCGGGCCCGGTGGGCCTGATGCTGGCGGCGGAGCTGCGGCTCGGCGGGGCCGAGGTGGTGGTGTTCGACCGGCGGGCCGCGCCGGACGAGCGGCCGCGGGCGAACGGGCTCGCCGGCCGGATCGTCGAGCAGCTCGACCACCGGGGGCTGCTGGACCGGTTCCGGGCCGAGACCGCGTTCGCGGGCCCCTTCCCCGGCTTCCCGTTCGGGCCGGTGCCGGTGACCACGCCCGTGCCCGGACTGACGCTGCAGCAGCCGCGGATGGAGGCACTGCTGACCGAACGCGCACTCGAACTCGGCGCCGAAATCCGGCGCGGGCACGAACTCGTCGACCTCGGCACCGTGCGCGGCCCGGACGGCGAACACCGCCTGGACGCGCGGTACGTCGTCGGCTGCGACGGCGCGCACAGCCGCGTCCGCGAGCTGGCCGGCATCGGATTCCCCGGCACCACCGACGGCGAGCTCCTGCGCCTCGGCCACTTCCGCGGGAACCTCCCGCTGTTCGGCTCCGGGCTGGCGCGCGGCTGGAACCGCCGTCCCGGCGGGCGCGTGCTGGTGACGTCGCTGGCGCCCGGCGTGGTGATCGCCGGCGTCCGCGAGGTGGCCCCCGAGCCGGTCGGCGAGCCGACCCTGGAGGAGTTCCGCGACGCTGTCAGCCGGGTCCTCGGGAGCGACCTGCCGCTCGGCGAACCGCTCTGGCTGTCGCGGACGGCGAGTTCGGCGCGGCTCGCCGAGCGGTACCGGGCCGGCCGCGTGTTCCTGGCCGGCGACGCCGCCCACCTCTTCCCCGCCGGCGGGTCGTCGCTCAACGTCGGGCTGCTGGACGCGGTCAACCTCGGCTGGAAGCTCGCCGCCGTCGTCCGCGGTTCGGCGCCGGACAGCCTCCTCGACAGCTACCACGCCGAACGGCACCCGGTCGCGGCGCGGACGTTGACGCAGACCCGCGTCCAGGCCCTCCTGGATCGCCTGACCGGCGAGGACGGGGACGCCCTGCGGACGCTCTTCGGCGAGCTGGCCGCGTTTCCCGAGGCGGCCCGGCACCTGGGCGGGCTCCTGCGGGACGCCGACGAGCTGCCGTACGTCCCCGACCTGCCGCTGACGGTCGGCGGCGAGCCGACCCGAGTGGCGGAGATCATGCGGGCCGCGCGGACCGTGCTGTTCGACTTCGCCGACCGCGCCGACCTACGGGAAGCCGCGCGACCAGGGGTGAAGATCGTCACCGCCACCTGCCCGGACGCCCCGGCCGACGCGCTGCTCGTGCGCCCGGACGGCGTCGTGACGTTCCGCGGCGGAGATCCGGCGGCCCTGCGGGAAGCAATGGCGGCACCGGGGCGTTGACCCCGGTTGTGAGCTCACTGCCTGACGTGCCGCTGTCCGTGCTCGACCTGTCCCCGGTTTCGGAGGGGAACACCGTCGGCGAGACGCTGCGCAACACCCTGGACCTCGCCCGCGCCGCGGAACGGCTGGGCTACCACCGCTATTGGCTGGCCGAGCACCACAACATGCCCGGCATCGCCAGCTCGGCCACGGTCGTGCTGATCGGGCACGTCGCCGACGCCACCGAGCGCATCCGCGTCGGGTCGGGCGGCATCATGCTGCCCAACCACGCGCCGCTGGTCGTCGCCGAGCAGTTCGGCACCCTGGAGGCGTTCCACCCCGGCCGGATCGACCTCGGCATCGGCCGCGCGCCCGGCACCGACCAGCGGACGGCGCTGGCGCTGCGCGGCCCGGGCGGGCTGTCCGCGGAGAACTTCCCGGAGCACCTGCAGGAGCTGATCGGCTACTTCACCCACTCGGAGGCGCGCGGCGTCAACGCGGTGGTGGCGGAGGGCAACCAGCCGCCGGTGTGGCTGCTCGGTTCGAGCGGGTTCAGCGCCCAGCTGGCCGGACGGCTCGGGCTGCCGTTCTCCTTCGCGCACCACTTCGCCGCGGAGAACACGATCCCGGCCGTGCAGCTGTACCGCGAGAACTTCCGGCCCGGCGTGCTCGACGAGCCGTACGTGATGCTCGGCGTGTCCGTGGTCGCCGCCGAAACCGACGAGCGCGCCCGGTTCCTGGCCGGTCCGTCCGGGCTGACGTTCCTCAGCCTCCGCCGCGGCCGCCCGATCGCGCTGCCGACACCGGAAGAGGCCGCGGAGTACCCGTACACCGAGATGGACCGCGCGTTCCTGGCCGAGCGCTTCGGGTCCAGCATCGTCGGCTCGCCGGAAACCGTCCAAAAGGGACTCGAGCAGCTCCTGGCCGACACCGGCGCGAACGAGCTGATGGTCACCACGATGGTCCACGGCCACGCCGACCGCATCCGCTCCTACGAACTCCTCGCCGCCCTCAAGTCCTGACGTGCCGGAAGGGTCGACACACGTGATCAGAGGGTCGACACGCGTGTCGACCCTTCAAGCACGCAGGAATTGACAGGCGGGGACGTATTGTCAAGGCGGGACGCGCGCCGGAGGTAAGTTTCTTTTCCTCTGTTGACAACAAGATCGGGACCGTTTGTCAGCGTCGGACAAGAAATGTGTGGTTACCAGCCCGTGACCCCGTGATCCTGCTCAAGTTCTTGTCTCCCAGCAAGGCCGTCGTTAGCGTACCGACCAGTAGGAAACGGCACGGTGCCCCCGAGACCGTGAATGGCCGGAATTTGTTACCCCATTCGGACCATTTCCCCTTGGTCGACTCGGGTGTATTCGGCGTGCCGCCGAAACCGCTGGAGGCACACGAATGGCCGAACGGACGACGACGGCGTCGTTCCCGGGGGCGGCCGCACTGCGGCAGACCGGCCGGCTCTACGGGCTCGGTTTCGACGTCGTCCGGCTGACCTTCCGCCGCCCGTTCCAGGTACGCGAGCTGATCCAGCAGTTCTGGTTCATCGCGAGCGTCTCGATCCTGCCGACGGCGCTGGTCTCGATCCCGTTCGGCGCGGTGATCGCGCTGCACATCGGGTCGCTGACCACGCAGATCGGCGCGCAGTCGTTCACCGGCGCGGCGAGCGTGCTGGCGATCATCCAGCAGGCCAGCCCGATCGTCACCGCCCTGCTCATCGCCGGCGCCGGCGGCAGCGCGATGTGCGCCGACCTCGGCTCCCGCACCATCCGCGAAGAAATCGACGCGATGGAGGTGCTCGGCGTCTCGCCGGTCCAGCGCCTGATCGTGCCGCGGGTGCTCGCCGCGATGGGCGTGGCGGTCTTCCTCAACGGCATGGTCAGCGTCGTCGGCGTGCTCGGCGGCTACTTCTTCAACGTGATCATGCAGCACGGCACCCCGGGCGCCTACCTCGCGAGCTTCTCGGCCCTGGCCCAGCTGCCGGACCTGTGGATCAGCGAGATCAAGGCCCTCATCTTCGGCTTCGTCGCCGGGGTGGTCGCCTCCTACCGCGGCCTCAACCCCAAGGGCGGCCCGAAGGGTGTCGGCGACGCGGTCAACCAGTCCGTGGTCATCACGTTTCTGCTGCTGTTCGTGCTGAACCTGATCCTCACCACCGTCTACCTGCAACTCGTCCCGCCCAAGGGGAGCTGAGAAGTGACGACCACGGACCTCCCGAGAACGGCTCGGGTACGCGAGGCCGTCGACCGCCGGTTCGGCTTCCTCGACACGCTCGGCGACCAGATCCTCTTCTTCCTCCGCGCGATCGCCTGGACGCCGCGGGCCCTGCACCGCTACCTGCGCGAGGTCGTCCGCCTGCTGGCCGAGGTCAGCTTCGGCAGCGGCGCGCTGGCCGTCATCGGCGGCACGATCGGCGTGATGATCGGGATGACCGTCGCCACCGGCACGGTCGTCGGCCTCCAGGGTTACTCCGCGCTGAACCAGGTCGGGACGTCGGCGTTCGCCGGGTTCGTCTCCGCCTACTTCAACACGCGCGAAATCGCGCCGCTGGTCAGTGGCCTCGCCCTGAGCGCCACCGTCGGCTGCGGCTTCACCGCCCAGCTCGGCGCCATGCGGATCTCCGAAGAGATCGACGCCCTCGAGGTCATGGGCATCCCCAGTGTCCCGTACCTGGTGACGACCCGGGTGATCGCCGGCTTCCTCGCCGTGATCCCGCTCTACGCGATCGGGCTGCTGTCGAGCTACCTCGCTTCGCGGCAGGTCACTGTCTGGTTCTTCGGCCAGTCCGCCGGCACCTACGACCACTACTTCCTGCTGTTCCTGCCCCCCGGCGACGTGCTGTGGTCGTTCGGGAAGGTCCTGGTGTTCAGCGTCGTGGTGGTCCTGGCGCACTGCTACTACGGCTTCCGCGCGAGCGGCGGCCCGGCCGGTGTCGGTGTCGCGGTGGGCCGCGCGGTCCGGACCGCGATCGTCGCGATCAGCGTCCTCGACTTCTTCCTGTCCCTGGCGATCTGGGGCGCGACGACGACCGTGCAGGTGGCCGGATGAGACGCGAAACCCGCCACAAGGCCGGGGTCCGCACCGCGGGTGTGCTGTTCCTGGTCGTGATGGGCGTCCTCGTGACGCTGTCCATCAAGGTGTACGACAAGGACTTCGTCACCACCGTCCCGGTGACGCTGAAGGCGAGCCGGATCGGCAACCAGCTCTCGCCGGGCGGTCAGGTCAAGGCCCGCGGCGTGCTCGTCGGCGAGATCCGCGACGTCCGGGCGACGCCGCAGGGCGCCGAGATAGCGCTTGCTCTCGAACCGGGCAAGGTGGACATGCTGCCCCGCAACGTCTCCGCGCTGCTCGTGCCGAAGACGCTGTTCGGCGAGCGGTACGTCCAGCTGTCCATCCCGGACGGCGAGCGGGGCCCGCACCTGGTCGCCGGCGACGTCATCGAGCAGGACCGTTCGGCCAACGCGGTCGAGCTGGAACGGGTCTTCGACAACCTGCTGCCGGTCCTGCAGGCGGTCCAGCCGCAGAAGCTGGCCACCACGCTGACCGCGGTCTCGACGGCTCTGGAGGGACGCGGCGAGCAGCTCGGGCGGACCATCGACACCGCCGCGGACTACCTCAAGGAGTTCAACCCCGATCTCCCGCAGCTGACCTCGGACGTGCGGGACCTCGCGACGGTTTCCCGCCTCTACGGCGACATCGCACCGGACCTCCTGGACGCGCTCACCGACTCCGCCGTCACGCTCGGCACGGTCCAGGAGAAGCAGGCCGACCTGGCCGGGGTGTACCAGCAGGTGACGTCGTCGTCGCAGGAGATCACCACGTTCCTCGCCACCAACCGGGACAACCTCATCTCCCTGGCCGCCGACAGCCGTGCGCCGCTGGAGATCGCGGCGAAGTACTCCCCCAGCTTCGCCTGCACGATCGGCTCGCTCAACGCACTGAGAGGCTCCATGGACAAGGTGCTCGGCGCGGGCACGAAGGAACCGGGCCTGCACGGCGAAGTCGCGGTCCTGCCCGACAGCGGCAAGTACCTGCCGGGCCGGGACGACCCGCGGTTCACCGGCGGCGGCGAGCCGCGGTGCTACCCGTCCGGTGTCTCCCCCACGATCGGCACCGCCGCGGCGGCTCCCGGCACCGCGGCGCACCCGCTGCTCACCGGCGGCCAGGGCGACCTCGGGCTCCCGAACTCGCCGCAGGAGGAGCAGCTGCTGTCGACGCTGCTCGCGCCGTCGGTCGGGGTGCCCGCCGCCGAGGTCCCGGCCTGGAGCAGCGTGCTCGTCGGGCCGCTCTACCGCGGCACGGAGGTGACGCTCAAGTGAGGAACATCGCCGGCCCGCTGATCAAGAGCCTCGTCTTCATCGCCGTCACGGCACTGGCCACGGCCCTGCTCGCCATTTCCATCACGAACTCCGGTGTCGGCGCCGACGAGCGCTACACGGCCAAGTTCCTCGACGCGACCTCGCTCAACGCCGGCGACGACGTGCGCATCTCCGGGGTCCGCGTCGGCCAGGTCGAGTCCCTCGACATCGGCGACCGCAACCGGGCCGTGGTCGCGTTCTCCCTCGACCGGGGCCGCCGCCTGCCCGCCGACGTCCGCGCGGTCATCAAGTACCGCAACATGGTCGGCCAGCGGTACGTCGCGCTGGAACGCGGGAACACCGGCACCCGGGAGCAGCTGCCCGTGGGCGCCGAGATCCCGCTGGACCGCACGACTCCCGCGCTCGACCTCACCGATCTGTTCAACGGCTTCAAACCGCTCTTCCAGGCGCTGTCGCCGAACGACGTCAACGAGCTCTCCGGCGAGATCGTCCAGGTGCTGCAGGGCGAAGGCGGCACCGTCGAGAGCCTGCTGCAGCACACCGGTTCGCTGACCACCACCCTGGCCTCGCGCGACAAGGTGATCGGCGAGGTGATCGGGAACCTCAACACGGTCCTGAGCACGGTCAACGGCAAGGGCGACGCGCTGGCGAACCTCGTGTCGACCCTGCGTCAGCTGGTTTCCGGGCTGGCCGGGGACCGTGCCGCGATCGGCGACGCCATCAGCGGGATCGGCGCGCTGACCGAGTCCACCGCCGGGCTGTTCGAGCAGGCCCGCCCGCCGCTGAAGGACAGCATCGACGGCCTGCGGCAGGTCGCGGGCACGCTGGCCCAGAACCAGTCCGATGTGGACAGTTTCCTGACCAACCTGCCCGTGAAGTTCGGCGAAATCGGCCGGACCGCCTCCTACGGATCGTGGATGAACTTCTTCCTCTGCGGCGCCACGCTCGAAGCCTCGCCCCCGCGCGGAGTGCGGACCGACACGGCGAGGTGCGGATCGTGAAGTCCTTCAAGGAACGCAACCCGATCACCCTCGGCGTCGTGGGCAGCGTCGGGCTGGCCGCCCTGCTCACCCTCACCTTCAACTACGACAACCTGCCGATCGTCGGCGGCGGCACGACGTACGAGGCCGAGTTCTCCGAGGCCGCCGGCCTGCAGCCCGAGGACGAGGTCCGGATCGCCGGCATCAAGGTCGGCGAGGTCCGCACGGTCGCGCTGGCCGACGACCACGTCCTGATCTCCTTCCGGGTCAAGAACGCCTGGATCGGCGACCGCACGTCGGCCGAGATCAAGATCAAGACGTTGCTGGGCCGCAAGTTCCTCGCGCTGAACCCCACCGGCGACGACGTCCAGGACCCGGACCGGCCGATCCCGCGGACCCGGACGGTCACGCCCTACGACGTCACCGACGCCTTCAACGGCCTCGCCGACACCGTGGGCGCGATCGACACCAAGCAGCTCGCGGACAGCTTCACCACGCTGTCGGACACCTTCCGCAACTCCCCCGAGCACGTCCGCAGCGCCCTCGACGGATTGAGCCAGCTGTCGAAGACGGTGGCCGGCCGCGACAGCCAGATCGCCGAACTGCTCGCCAACGCCCGGAAGCTGACCACGACGCTGGCGAACTCGAACGACGACTTCGAGAAGCTGATCGGCGACGGCAACCTGCTGCTCACCGAGCTGAACAGCCGCCGCGACGCGATCCGGGACCTCCTGGACGGCTCGGCCCGGCTGGCCGATCAGCTCAGCGGGCTGGTGCGGGACAACTCCGACGCGCTCAAGCCCGCCCTGCAGTCGCTCAACCAGGTCACCGACCTGCTCAAGCGGCAGAACGACAACCTGACCAGAGGCCTGCAGCTGGCCGGCCCGTACTTCCGGGTGCTCACCAACACGACCGGCAACGGCCACTGGATCGACGCCTACCTCTGCGGGCTGCTGCCCGAGAACCACGACCCCTGCACCCCGCCGAAACCCCAGGGAGGAGCGAAGTGAGCGCGCTGACCACCACCCGCGCCGGCGTCCTGGCGAGCCGGTTCGTCGCCGCCGCCCTGCTGCTCGCCCTCGTCGTCTCGGCGGCGCTGTGGTGGGTGTTCTCCGGCTCCGGCCAGCACCACGTCACGGCGTTCTTCACCCGGGCGGTCGGCGTCTACCCCGGCTCCGACGTCCGCGTGCTCGGCGTCCGGATCGGCCAGGTCGACTCGGTGACCCCGCGCGGCGAGCAGGTGCAGGTCGACATGAGCGTCGACGGCTCGGTCGGCGTCGCCGAGGACACCACCCTCCTGGTGATCGCCCCCAGCGTCGTCGCCGACCGGTACCTGCAGTTCGGCAAGCCGGCGCGCGGCGGGCCGCGGCTGCCGGACGGCGCGACGATCCCGGTCCAGCGCACGGCCACCCCGGTGGAGCTCGACCAGCTCTACGCCAGCCTCGACACGATTTCCAAGGCCCTCGGCCCGAACGGCGCCAACTCCCAGGGCGCGCTGTCCGACCTGCTGAAGACCGGCGCGCAGACCCTGCAGGGCAACGGCCGCGCGTTCAACGACAGCGTCCGCAACTTCGCCCAGCTGGCCCGCACGCTGGCCGGCAACTCGAACGACCTGTTCGGCACGGTGACCGAGCTGCAGCAGTTCACCACCATGCTGGCCACCAACGACAGCCAGGTGAGCAACGTCAACCAGCAGCTGGCCCAGATCTCCGGCACCCTGGCCGCCAACAGCGGCGAGCTGGCCCGGGCGCTCGAAGGCCTCGGCCGCGCGCTCGGCGACGTCCAGGCGTTCATCCGGGACAACCGCGGCGCGCTCAAGGCCAATGTGGACAACCTGGTGACGACCACGCGGACCCTCGTCGAGCAGCGCGCGTCCCTGGCCGAAACGCTCGACGTCGCACCGCTGGCGGTGACGAACGTGCTCCAGTCGGTCGACCCGGCCACCGGGCGGGTGCTCGGCCGCGGCGTCTTCGACTACTACCTCCAGCCGCTGCCGCTGCCGGTGACCGGCGACGTGTACACGAACGGGGGCGGGCGATGAAACGGGTTCTTGCCGTCGTCACCATCGGCTGCCTGACGCTCGCGGGCTGCTCGGCGGGTGAGTTCAAGGGCGTCTACGACCTGCCGCTGCCGGGCGGTGCCGACGTCGGCGACCACCCGTACTCGGTGACCGTGCAGTTCGCCGACGTCCTCGACCTGGTGCCGCAGGCCGCGGTGAAGGTCGGCGACGTCCCGGTCGGCCGGGTGCGCGAAGTCCGCCTCGGCGGGGACGGCTGGACGGCCGAAACGGTCCTGGAGGTCAACGGCGACGTCGTCCTGCCCGCCAACGCGGTCGCGCGGCTGCGCCAGTCCAGTCTGCTGGGCGAGAAGTTCGTCGAGCTGGCCCCGCCGGACGGTGACACGAAGACCGCCGGCACCGGGCGGCTGGCGAACGGCGCCACCATCACCCTGGACCGCACCAACCGCAACCCCGAGTTCGAAGAGATCTTCGGCGCGCTTTCCCTGCTGCTCAACGGCGGCGGGATCGGGCAGCTGCAGACGATCAACCGTGAACTGTCGAAGGTGATGGACGGCAACGAAGACCAGATCCGGTCGTTCCTCTCCGGGGTGAACACCCTGATGACCGACCTGGACGCGCACCGCTCGGACATCACCGAAGCGCTCGACGGGCTGAACCGGCTCTCGGGCACCCTGGCCAACCGGCACGAGCAGATCTCCGGCGCGCTGACCGACCTGACGCCGGGCCTGAAAACGCTCACCGACCAGCGCACCCAGCTCGTGTCGATGCTGCAGGCGCTGGACCGGCTCGGCACGGTGGCCACCGACGTCGTCGACCGCAGCCGCGCCGACATGGTGGCCGACCTGCGCGCGCTGGCGCCGATCCTGCAGCAGCTGGCCGACGCCGGGAAGGACCTGCCGCAGTCGCTGCAGATGCTGCCGACGTTCCCGTTCCCGGACTCGGTGCTGGGCGCGATCAAGGGCGACTACGTCAACGCCTACGCGTCGATGATCCCGGCGCCCGGCGTGCCGCTGCCCCCGCTCGGCGAGGGTGTCCCGCCGGGCCTGCCCGTCTTCCCGCTGCCGAGCAGCACCACCCCGGTCGCCACCGGAGGCCGCTGATGCTGAGCACCAGAGTCCGCGTCCAGGTCGTCCTGTTCGTCGTGATCGCGCTGGCCACGACCGCGTTCGTCGGCGCGAACTACGCCGGGCTGGGCCGGCTGTTCGGGTCCGGCAGCTACACGGTGAAGCTCGAGCTCGCCGAGGGCGGCGGGCTGTTCACCAACGGCGAGGTGACCTACCGCGGCGTCGCCGTCGGCCGGGTCGGCGAGCTGCGGCTCACCGTCACCGGCACGGAGGCGGACCTGCTGATCGACGACGACGCCCCGCCCATCCCGGCGGACTCGCGGGCCGTGGTCGCGAACCGCTCGGCGGTCGGCGAGCAGTACGTCGACCTGCAACCGCGCACGGCGGACGCGCCCTACCTCGACGGCAATTCGGTCATCCGGCGCGAGTCGACGACGCTGCCGCTGCCGGTGAACAGCCTGCTGACCGACCTGGACTCGTTCACCGCGTCGGTGCCGACGCAGGACCTGCGCACGGTGGTGAACGAGCTCGACGACGCCCTGCGCGGCGCGGGCCCGGACCTGCAGACGCTGATGGACTCGGCGACGACGTTCACCCAGGAGGCGAGCAGCCACCTGCCGCAGACGTCGAAGCTGATCGGCGACGGCGCGACGGTGCTGCGGACGCAGCTCGACTCCTCCGCGCAGTGGCGGTCGTTCAGCAGCAACGCCAAGGTGTTCGCCCAGCAGCTGGCGAGCTCCGACGGCGACCTGCGGCGGCTGATCGCGGCCGCCCCGCCGGCGGCGTCCGAGCTCGGCGGCCTGCTGAAGGAGAACGACCCGGGCCTGCCGATCCTGCTGGCCAACCTGCTGACCACGGCCCGGGTGTTCGGCACCCGCACCGCGGCGGAGGAGCAGCTGCTGTCGGACGTGCCCCGCGCGGTCGCGACGGTCGGGTCGGCGTTGAACGACCGCGGCGACCAGCTGCGGATGGGCCTGGTGCTGAACTTCAACGACCCGCCGCCGTGCACCCAGGGCTACGAGAAGACCCCGCGCCGGCCGAGCAACGACCTCTCGCCGATGCCGTTCAACACCGACGCGGCCTGCACGTTGCCGTACGGCAACCCGAGCTCGGTGCGCGGCTCGCAGAACGCGCCGCACCCGCCGGTCCCGGCCGCGGTGCTGCCGGGCGGGCTGACCGGCCCGCTGGGGCTCGGAACGCAGGCGACGGCGACGAGCCTGGAGGAGATGCTGTGGCTGCGGTGAAGGTGGCGGCGGTGGTGCTGGCCGCGTCGGCGGCCGTGTTCGCGGGCTGGTCGGGCTATTCGTGGTACGCGGCGGCCCACGCGTCCTCGGTGACGTACGGGACGGCCCGCGACGAGGCGCTGACCGCCGGCCGCACGCTGGTGGCGGAGTTGAACACGCTGGACTACCACGACGTCGACGGCGGCCTGGGCAAGTGGCTGGCGGCCTCGACGGGCCCGCTGCACGACCAGCTGGCCCGCACGGACGAGACGACGAAGAAGACCTTGGCGGCGAACGCCACGGTGGCCACGGGCCGCGTGCTGGACGCCGGCCTGAGCGAACTGGACGAACACGCGGGCACGGCGAAGCTGCTGGCCTCGGTGGAGATCACGATGGCCAAGCAGGGAACGGCCCCGGCGGTCAAGCGCAACCGCTTCGCGGCAGCGCTGAGCAGGACGCCGGAGGGGTGGAAGCTGAGCGCGCTCGACCAGCTGCCGGTGGGTGCCCGATGAGCCGCACGAGGACGGCCGCGGAGGAGTCGGCGGCGGAGTCTGGGGCCGTTAGCGCGAACACGGCTGAGAGCAGGCCCGGTGCCATCGGGTCCGGCGCGATCGGATCCGGCGCGATCGGACCCGGCGCGATCGGGTCCGGTGCCATCGGGTCCGGCGCGATCGGGTCCGGCGCGATCGGGACCGACGCGGGTGGGACCGGCGCGGGTGGGGCTGCCGATGGTCCCGCCGCCGCGGCCGAAGAGAGCATTTCGGCCACCGCAGACGGCCGGTGGGCCGTCGGCGGCACCGCCGACGGCCCACCGGCCGCCGAGGCGACTCGCGCGACCGCGGGCGAGCCGCCCACCGGACCCGACAGTGCCGCCACCGCAGACGGCGAAGCGACCGAGCCCGGCAGCGCCGCCACCCTCGACGGCGAGCCCGCCGCCACCGCCGACGATGAGCCCGCCGAAGCCGAAGCCGAACGCGAAGCCGCCGAGACCGCCGCCGCCCCCGTCAAGCCCCGCCCCGGCTGGCGCCGCCTTCCCGTGCTCCTCCTCGCCGCCGCCGTTGTCCTCACCGGGGCCGGGGTCTGGTTCACCCTCGAAGCCCGCTCCGCCGCGAACACCCCCGCCGCCGCGAACCTGGCGCTCACCGATGTCGGGGCCACCGCCGATGTCACCTCCGCGGTCACCCTCGCCGTGAACCGGATCTTCTCCTATTCCTACGACCGGACCGACGTCACCGAAAAGGCCGCCGCCGCCGTCCTGCGCGGGCCGGCCAAGGATTCCTACGACAAGCTCTTCGCCGAAGTCAGGCGCAAAGCTCCGGAACAGAAACTCGTGCTCACTTCGCGCGTTTCGGCCATCGCCGTCCAAACCCTCGAAAATGGTCACGCGCGGTTACTCGTCTTTCTCGATCAATCAGCCGTCCGGGCCGACAACAATGCGACCGACAGCGCCGCGGCGCAGCTTTCCGTGACCGCGGAGCACACCACCGGCGGCTGGGTCATCACCGAGCTCGAACCCCGCTGACCCGGTCCGCCGCAATACCGCACGTCACCGTTTCCGGGAGCACCCGGAAACGGCCGGGAAACGCAAAAGGAGGACACCCATGTCCGTGGCAACGAAGCTGAAGAGACTGGCCGTGCTCACGTCGGCGGCGACCGTGGCGATGACCGTGGTCACCGCGACCCCGGCGTCGGCCGAGGTCATCCCGTTCCCAGTCTCCTTCGCGGTGACCGGCAACACCGTGGTGAAGAAGACCGGCAGCACCATGAACCTCGGCCCCGGCACCCTGGCCGGGAACCTGCTCGTCAACGACGAGACCGGCGAAGTCGGCCTGAGCGCGGACCTGAGCCTGCCGCCGTCGCAGGCGAACATCTCCCTGGTTTCCGGCCTGTTCAGGATCAAGGCGACGGTGAAGGTGATCCCGCTCGGCCCGGCCACCGGCACCCTGGCCGACGCCACCCTGACCACGCACGCCAAGGCCAACATGGAGATCAGCAACATCTGGGTCGGCCTGCTCGCGCCGGTCATCCCGCTGCCCACGGTGCCGGGCTCCTGCAAGACGAAGACCCCGATCGAACTGAACCTGGTGGCGAAGGACATCGACATCTTCTCGCCGATCACTGTTTCGGCCGACTACACGATCCCGGAGTTCACCAACTGCTGGGTCGCCGACCTCGCGCTCGGCGCGCTGGTTTCGGGTCCGGGCAACAAGATCAACCTCACCCTGACGCCCAACGCGGCGAGCTGACACACGGGTGGCGGGCACCCCGCCCGCCACCCGCCCGCTCAGCACGGCGCGCTGGGGTTTTCCTTCAGCGCGAAACTGTCGTTCTCCCCCGCCGAGACGGCGAGGATCGGCCCGCACGGCAGCAGGTACGGGGCCGTTTCCTCGACCAGGTTCGAGCCCCAGGCGACGATGTCGCCGTTGGCCTTGACGGCCAGGTTGTGGTTGGCACCGGCGTCGATGGCCACGACGTCCGACAGGGCCGCGTCGGGGACGGTCACCTGGCCGTAGTTGTTGCGGCCCCACGCGTAGACGCGGCCGTCCTTCAGCGCCAGGCTGTGCTGGGCACCGGCGGAAACCGCGGTGACGCCCGAGGTCAGGCCGGCCGGCACGGTCGCCTGCCCGTAGGAGTTGTTCCCCCACGCCAGCACGCCGCCGTTCTTGATGACCAGGTTGTGGTCGGAGCCGGCGGCGATCGCGGTCACGCCGGACTGCGCGGCCGCGGGCACGTCGGTCCGGCTGCCCCAGCTCACCACCTGGCCGTTCTGCTTGAGGGCCAGGCTGTGCAGGTACGACGTCGCGATCGCGGTGACGCCGCCGGCCACCGAGGCGGGCAGGTCGGTCTGGCCGTACCAGTCGTTGCCCCAGGCCAGCACCTGGCCGTTCTTCAGGGCGAGCTCGTGGCCCCAGCCCGAGGCTATCTGGCCGACCCCGGACAGCGCCGCGGCCGGCACTTCGTTGGCGCCCCAGTTGTTCGCGCCCCACGCGAGGACCGTCCCGCCCTTCAACGCGAGCACGGTCGTGGAGCCCGCCGACACGGCGGTGACCCCGGTCAGCGCCTCCGCCGGGGGGACCACGACGCCGAAGTCCTGCTTCCCCCAGCCGATCACCCCGCCCGGGGTGGCCGCGGACGCCGGCGACGCGCAGAGCGACACGGCCAGCGCCGCCGAGACCGTCAATGCGGCTCCCCTGAGCGATACCCGTTCACAACGTGAAGCAAGTGGCACGGTAGCCTCCTTTCTCGCGTTTCGTTATCCCAGATTGCTTCGGCAAGATCGTGAATGGTAGACCGTTCCTACGGCCGTTCGGCCACGCGGTGGTTCTTTGTCAAAATCCGATGAAAGCGCCGTCGGTCCTGCGCGGAGGTGAACAAGAAACCCGAGCCGCCCCGAGGCGGCGGACTGACGATGCCACAAAGTCTTGTTCCGTAATGAACTCGCGAGTAGCCTCATTCCCGGCAGATGGACCTCCACCTCGCACGTCGGTGAATTCACGTCCCGCCGCTCGGGGCAATGGGGGCGGGCGAACGTGATCGACAGAGCTACGACGGCGAGCAATCGATCAGCCAAAGCCGAGACTGTACTGAATCAAAGGAGATGGGTATGTCCCGACTCAGCAGGCTGTCCGCCGGAATCGCGACCACCGCTACCGCCGTCGGCGCCATCGCGGTGCTGACCGCGGGCACCGCGGCCGCCGCCACGGTCACCTACACCGCCGGTGGCACCACGCCCCTGACCTACACCTGCACCTTCCCCGGCGTGACGCCGCAGCCGGTCCTCGTCACCTCGCACCTCGACGCGGACGACACCGTCGCGGCGGGCGGCACCCTCACCCCGGTCAACGTGGGCGGTTCCGCGACGATCAGCGCCGGTGTGCACGCGCTGCTCACCGCGGTCGGCTACGACGGCATCCAGGGCACCGCCACGGTGCCGGTGACGGCGGCTTCGGGCACCCTGTCGCAGCCGGCGGCCACCGGGCTCGACATCCCGCAGACCATCTACCCGGCCGGCGGCCCGATCACGGTGAACATCTCGCAGGTCGCGACGTCCAGCGTCCCGTCCTACACCGCGCCGGCGACGCCGGGCACCGACACGCTGTCGATGGGCTCCACCGTCACGGCGAACCTGCAGTTCCACAAGAAGGCGAACAACACCTGGACGCCGTGGACGATGACCTGCACCCTGAAGGTCACCAACCCGGCGCAGAACACCGCGTTCAGCCCGAGCATCACCGTCTCCTGACGCCGGTTCCCGGTGCGGGCCCCTCGCCGGGCCCGCACCGGGTTCTCCCGTCCCCGCTTCCGAACACACCAGGGAAACCGATGCCCCGTCGAGTCCGGCCCCGCTCCGTCACGGTGACCGCGCTGGCGGCCGTCGGCCTGCTCTCCGCGGCCAACGGCGCACTGACCGGGGTCGGTTCGGCCGCTCCCGCCCCCGCGGAACCGCCGGAGAAGACGGCGACGACGTCGGTCTCGGTGACCTGTCCCTTCGCCGATCCGCTCGGCTCGCGCAAGCTCACCGTCGCGACGACGGCGACGTTGCCCACCCTGGCGAAGACCGGCACCTCGGCGACGATCGGCCAGTACTCCGCGCAGTTCAGCCTCCCCCGCGACGTCGCGCTTTCGCTGCTGCCCGCCGGCGCCACCGCCGGTTCGCTGCAGGGCGCCGTGCAGCTCGCCCTCGGCGTGCACCAGGGCGAGCGCTCGGACCAGATCCCGGTCGCCCTCGCCGTGGCGCCGACGCCCCTGCCGGAAACCGGCGACGTCACCCTCACCGCCACCGGCGCCGTGCCGGACATCGCGATCAACACCATCGGCTCGGTCACCTTCGACGTCACCGCGCCGAAGCTCGCGCTGGCCGCCGTTCCCGCCGCGGCCGCGCCCGCCACGGCCACGCCCGAGACGCCCGACGCCCCCGCGGCGCCACCGGCCCCGCCGATCGCGTGCACCCTCGACCCCGACCAGCAGACGACGCTGGGCACGATCCTCGTCCAGCCGCCGGCGAAGCCGGGTGCCGAGCAGAAGGCCGCTCTCGGCGCCTCGGCCGCGCTGGAGGACGATCCGCCGCCGAACGAATACACCGTGCCGCTCGGCCTCATCACCGTCATGACGAGGTCGACCGTCGCACGGCTGGGCGCGACCGTCGTCGCCGATCCCGCCATCCTGCTCAACGCGTTCTTCACGGTGAACATCGACACCGGCGAGTCCCGGGTCTCCGGGGCGGCGGTGTTCAAGCCGGCGACCACCACGTTCCTCGGCTTCGGGTTCGTGCCGGTGACCGCGACCGTCGAGTTCCTGCCCGTCGACTACCAGAACAGCAAGATGATCGAGGTCGGCGGCGGCCTGTTCACCGACGACGAGGGCTACACGAACCTGCGCACCGAGCTGAAGGTGATGGGCAGGCTGAGCAGCGCGAAGGTCAACGGCGTCCCGCTCGACGTCGGCCCCGACTGCGTGACGAAGGAGCCGGTGTCGCTCGAGATCACCGGTCGCTACGACCCGTTCACCACCGGTCACGTCCGGACCGATCCGGAGAAGGGCTTCTACCTGCCGCCCTTCCGCGATTGCGGTGCCGGCGGCCAGGACCTGACGCCGTTGCTCAGCGGCATGAGCACGGGCTGGGGCAACCAGGCCTTCATCGACACCTACAACCTGAACGGGTGCACCGAGCCCGACCACACCAATTGCCCGCCCGACACCCTCCCGCCCCCGCCGGGCACGGCCGGGGCGGCGGCGAACAAGGCGGTCGCGAAGCACCCGAACTGAGGCACACCTGGAGGGGCACGTGAACATCCGCCGTTTCCTGACGACGGCCGCCGCGACGGTCCTCGTCCTCACCGGAACCGCCGCCCCGGCGTGGGCGGACACGACGTTCAGCTCACCTCCCGGCGTGCTCTACAACTGCACGCTCCCGGGCGTCTCGCCCCAGCAGATGACCGCGGTGGAGGAGTTCACCGGCCCGGACGCCGTCGCGGCCGGCAGCACCTTCTCGATCACCGGCATCTCCGGGACGATCTACCTCGGCAGCACCGCGCGCAGCCTGCTGCGCGTCCTCGGCTACGACGGCGTCCGCGGCAGCGGGATGATCCCGGTGACCGCGACGAACGCCGCGCCGGTCTCGAGCACCGGCGCCGTCATCCCCGACCAGTACTGGCCCCCGCTCACCGGGCAGATCGAGTTCTACGGCGGCGCCCAGTCGTTCACGGCGGGCACCCCCGGCGCGGTCGTGTTCCGCATGGGCTCGCCGTTCTCCTTGGGCCTGCAGTTCCACCGGGCTCCCAGCAACACCTGGGTGACGTGGGTCATGACCTGCACCCTGAAGGTGACCAGCCCGGCGCAGAACACCGCGTTCACCCCGGACCTGCCGGTGACCTGACGGGCTCCCGCGGGTCCACTGAGGACTCCGCCGTCACGGCTGCTGCGACGTCCACTGTGGACGTGATCCGCCGGCGCGCGGCGACGGCAGCAGGTCGCTCACCGGGTACCGCAACGGCAGCGGGGCAGCACCCGCCCGCAGCGCCAGTTCCATCTCGAACCGCGCCGCCGGGTCGCGGAGACTGTCGCCGAACGTGGCTTGCAGCTGGCGCATGCGATAGCGGACCGTCTGGGGGTGCACGCCGAGGCGCTCGGCGATCTCGACCACGTTGCCCTGGCTGTCCAGCCACGCCCGCAGCGTCTCCAGGAGCCGCTCCTGCTGCTTGCCGGTCATGTCCGCCAGCGGCGCGAACAAGCGGTGCCGCAGCGTGCCGACCAGGCCCGTGTCCGAGTTGACCAGCAGGGTCGCCAGGTGCTCCTCCGCGCGCAGCACCGGGCGCGCCGCCAGGACGCCGCGCTCGGCCAGCTGCAGCGCGTTCCGGGCCCAGCGCAGGGAATCCGCGACCGAAGCCAGCGGGACGCACGGGCCAATCGCCAGGCGGCAGTCCGGCAGCGCCACCTGCAGCGCCGCCAGGCGGGCGCTGCTCAGCTCGCCCGGGACGACCAGTTTCGGGTCCGGCGTGTCGAGTTCGGCGAGGACGTCGGCGTCCAGTCCCGCGTGCCGGCGGGCCGGGGCGACACCGCCCGCGGGGCAGACCGCGACCGGCGTCGCGTCGGACGGGACCGGCCAGCCGATCAGCTGGGCCAGCTCGGCAATCGCTTTCGGGGAGGCGGGCGGCGTCTCGAGGATCAGGTGGAGCAGCTTGCGGCGCCAGGTGTCCAGCGCCCCCGCCGTGCGCGCCTTCGCCTCCAGATAGCCGTCGAGCGCGACGGACGCGAGCTCGTCCATGAACGCCAGCATCGCGTCGGCCAGCTGGGACATCACCGCCGAGGAGAGGCCGCTGCGCCGCCCGACGCGCATGATGCGCCGCCACGACACTCGCGCGCCCACGCGGTAGGCCGACTGCAGCGTGTCGAGGCTGCGGCCTTCGCGCATTTCGTTCTGCCCCAGGCGGTGGTGCACCTCATGGGACTGTTCCTTCGACACCGTCGGGTCGGCGATCTGCGCGACGAACAACGTGATCGCGTATTCGACGCCGGCCCGGATCGACTTGCCGTAGGGCCCGTCGAGCGGACGCGCGTACGCCGGGATGGTCGCGCGGATTTCTTCGACGATTTCAGCAGCCAGGCTCGCCAGTTCCGGCCGCAGGATGTCGGCCAGCTTGCGCGGGAGAGCGGCGGTGGGCGGCGGTGCAGCGTGATCGAATCCGCGCTCCACCGACATCGCAGCTCCTTCGCTCCGCCCCGGGACACCGGCCGCGAGCATCACACGGCCGGGTAACCGTGCCTGTTGCACGGATGACAACCGACACATCGAAAAACTAACGCCAAACGTGTCACACCCGTGAAGGAAAACCGATTTGTTGTCATCGCGGTGACAATTTTTCGCCACTTGGCTGCGATCGGCTGACAAGTGTCCCGCCGACTGCACGGTGCCGTGCGTACGAACGGACGAACCTCCAACGACCGGCCCGCGCTGCGGTTACGCCGCAATCTTGTATCATGTGGTTGATACAAGCCGAGGAGGAACCGCATGCCGTGGGACAACGTGCTCGCCGTCGCCCTGTTCACGGGCGTGCTCGGGCTGGCGATCCTGATCGTGCTCTGGCCGGGGCAGAAGCACGGTAAGCGCTTGCTGGAGCGGTGGGGCGTGGCCGAGCCCGACGCCGGGGAGGTCGGCCTCGCCGTCCGCTACCTCAAGCGGCGCCGGCTCTGGTACCCGTGGCTGTTCCTGGCGATCCCGCCGCTGCTCGACGACACGACGACGGGCTCGATCCTGGCGACGCTGCTGCTGGGCGGCCTGATCGCCGAGCTGTTCGCGCAGCGCCCGTCCCGCGGCCCGCGCCGCGAGGCCGACCTGGCGCCACGGACGCTGCTCGGGGTCGTCCCGGCGTGGATATTGGTGCTGGGCGTGCTGGCGGCCGCGGGATCACTGGTGCACCTGGGGCTGACGGCCCAGTGGAAACTGCTGGCGGTGGCCGCGGGCACGGCACTGGTCAGCGCGGCGATCACGCTGCTGGCGGTGCGCCGCCCGGCGGTGGGCGCGGCGCGGGCCGACCTGGCGCTGCGCCGCCGCAGTGCGCGCGTGGCGGTCGGCCTGGGCATCGGCGCGTGCACGGCGATCGGCTGGCCGGTGGGCGACTTCGGCTCGTTCCTGGCGGTCGTGGCCGGCTTGGCGGCGTTCCTGGCGGTGACGGCCCCGGCAAGACACCGGCCGGCGACGGCGTGAAGATCGTCGTAGACACCGAGAACGGCGTACCGCCCTGGCGGCAGGTCCACGACCAGCTGATCCGCGCGGCGACAACGGGGGCGCTGCCGGAAGGGACCAGGTTGCCGCCGATCCGCCAGCTGGCCCGGGACCTGGGCCTGGCATCGGGAACGGTGGCGAGGGCATACCGCGAGCTGGAGTCGGCGGGCTGGGTGACCACGGCCCGCGCCCGCGGCACGGTGGTGACGGTCCCCTCGGGCCGCCCCGACCGCGAGGCCCTGCTGACCGCGGCGGCCGCGGAGTTCGCGGCCCAGGCCCGGGATCTCGGCGCGGACGAGGAGGCCGCGGTGAAGGCTGTCCGGGCCGCTTGGCCACGCTGAGCCGCACTCCCCGGCATGGGCCGCCCCGCCGAGCCGCGCCCATGGGCACGGGCCGCCCAGCCACTGAGCCGCACCCCGGCGAGGCCCGCCTGGCCGCGCCGAAGCGCCTACCGGCGCGAGCCGCTTGCCTGCGAGCGCCGAACCGAACCGGCACCAGCCGCCCGGCCACACCGAGCCTCGCCCACCAGCCCGGCCCGGGCCGCTTGCCTGCGAGCGCCGAGCCGAACCGGCACCAGCCGCCCGGCCGCTGAGCCCCGCCCGCCGCCCCTCCCGGCCCAAGGCAGCCCGAGCACCGCCCCTCCCGGGCCGCGAAACCGCTCCCTACCCCCCGAGCAGCCGCCCGATCGCGGCGACCACCGGCTCCAGGACCTCCACCTCGCGCGGCGTCCCCACGCACTCCGTGATCCCCGCCCCGACCACCTCGAACCGGGCCAGGGCGTCGAGCTCCGACACCAGCCGCGAGATCGTCCAGCCGTCCGGTTCCGGGTAGTTCAGGCCCGCGAACTCGCGCGCGTCCAGCACGTCCAAGTCCACGTGCACGTACAGCTTCTCCACGCCCGTCAACGCGGCCACCGACCGCACCGCCAGACCCCGGCCGACCGCCGCCTCTTCCTCCGGGTCGAACGCGCGTGTCCCGGCGAGGGCCACCCGGCCCGGCTCCAGGGCCGGGTCCGCCGCGAACTCCGGGTCGCCCTCGCCGAGCAGCGACCGCAGCACCATGCCGTGGAACGCCCCCGAGGGTGACGTCGAAGCCGTGTTCAGGTCCGGGTGGGCGTCGAACCAGGCGACGCCCAGCCCGGGACCGTGGCGGAACCGCGCGACGCCGATCGGGACCAGCTCGACACCGCAGTCGCCGCCGATCGTCAGGACCGGGCCGCCCGGGGCCTCCAGGGCCGCCAGCTGGGCCGCCCGGTTCGGGCCGGTCAGCACCGCGCGGGAGAACACCCCACGGTCCACTTCGGACACCGCCCGGGTCTGCCGGACGTGGTGCACGGGCCGGCCGAGCACGTGCCCGGCCAGCTCCGCGAGGGCCACACAGCCGTCCGGCAGCTCCGCCGCGCGCGGCCCGGCCGCGCCCTGCCGTTGCGGTACCGCGTTGATCAGCATCCGCCGAGCGTATCGCCCGGCGCAACGCTCACTCGAGGACCAGCAGGAGGTCACCGCCTTCGACCTGCTGCACCGCGGTGATCGCCCGCCGGGCCACCTTGCCGCCGGCCGACGCCGTGATCGAAGCCTCCATCTTCATCGCCTCGATCGTCGCCACCGTCGCGCCGGCTTCGACCGTGTCGCCCTCGGCGACCTGCAGCGTCACCACGCCCGCGAACGGCGCCGCGATCTGCTTCGGGTTGCCCTTTTCGGCTTTCTCCGTCGCCGGGACGTCCGAGGCGATCGAGCGGTCGCGGATCTGGATCGGCCGCAGCTGGCCGTTCAGCGTCGACATCACCGTGCGGACGCCGCGCTCGTCGGCCTCGCCGATCGCTTCCAGCTCGATGAGCAGACGCACGCCCGGCTCGAGGTCGACCGGGTACTCCTCGCCCGGCCGCAGCCCGTAGAAGAAGTCCTTGCTGGGCAGCACCGACGTGTCGCCGTAGGCCTCGCGGTGCGCCTCGAACTCCTTCGTCGGGCCGGGGAACAGCAGCCGGTTGAGCGTCCGGCGCGGTTCCGCGGCCAGCGCGGCACGGTCCTCTTCGGACAGTTCGACGACCGGCTTCGCGGCGGCCCGGCCCTCCAGGGCCTTGGTGCGGAACGGCTCCGGCCAGCCGCCCGGCGGGTCGCCGAGCTCGCCGCGCAGGAAGCCGATCACCGAGTCGGGGATGTCGAACTTGTTCGGCTCCGCCTCGAAATCGGCCGGCGAGACGCCCGCGCCGACCAGGTGCAGCGCGAGGTCGCCGACGACCTTCGACGACGGCGTCACCTTCACCAGGTGGCCGAGGATCCTGTCCGCGGCGGCGTACATCGCCTCGATGTCCTCGAACCGGTCGCCCAGGCCGAGCGCGATGGCCTGGGTGCGCAGGTTCGACAGCTGCCCGCCGGGGATTTCGTGGTCGTAGACGCGCCCGGTGGGCGAGGCCAGCCCGGCCTCGAACGGCGCGTAGATCTTGCGCACGCTCTCCCAGTACGGCTCCAGGTCGCCGATCGCCCGCAGGTCCAGCCCGGTGGTGCGGGCCGAGTGGTCGGTGGCCGCCACGATCGAGGACAGCGACGGCTGCGACGTCGTGCCCGCCATCGACGAGACCGCGCCGTCGACGGCGTCCGCACCCGCGTTGATCGCCGCGAGGTAGGTGGCCAGCTGGCCGCCCGCGGTGTCGTGGGTGTGGATGTGCACCGGCAGGTCGAACTCCTTGCGCAGCGCGGTGACCAGCTTGGTCGCCGCGGGCGCGCGCAGCAGCCCGGCCATGTCCTTGATCGCCAGGACGTGCGCCCCGGCGCCGACGATCTGCTCGGCCAGCTTGAGGTAGTAGTCGAGCGTGTAGAGCTTTTCGCCCGGGTCGGACAGGTCCGAGGTGTAGCAGAGCGCGACCTCGGCGACGGCGGTCCCGGTCTCGCGCACGGCTTCGATGGCCGGGCGCATCTGCTCGACGTCGTTGAGGGCGTCGAAGATCCGGAAGATGTCGATGCCGGTCTTCGTGGCTTCCTGGACGAAGGCGGTGGTCACCTCGGTCGGGTACGGGGTGTACCCGACGGTGTTGCGCCCGCGGAGCAGCATCTGGAGGCAGATGTTCGGCACGGCCTCGCGCAGCGCCGCGAGCCGCTCCCACGGGTCTTCGGCGAGGAACCGCAGCGCGACGTCGTAGGTCGCGCCGCCCCAGCACTCCAGCGACAGCAGTTCGGGAAGCGTGTTCGCGACGACCGGCGCCACCGCGAGGAGGTCCTTCGACCGGACGCGGGTGGCGAGGAGCGACTGGTGCGCGTCGCGGAAGGTCGTGTCGGTGACGCCGATGTGCGGCGACTTCCGCAGCCATTCGGCGAACCCGGCCGGGCCCAGCTCGGCGAGCTTCTGCTTCGACCCGGGCGCGGGCTGGGCGTCCTTCGGGAGCTTCGGCAGCTTGATCGTGGCGTCCGGCGTCTTGGGGCGCTCGCCGTGCGGCTTGTTGACCGTCTGGTCGGCGAGGTAGGTCAGCAGCCGCGTGCCGCGGTCGGCGGACTGCCGCGCGGTGAGCAGCTGCGGGCGCTGTTCGATGAACGACGTCGTGACGCGGCCGGCGCGGAAGTCCGGGTCGTCGAGGACGGCCTGCAGGAACGGGATGTTCGTGGCGACCCCGCGGATCCGGAACTCGGCGACGGCGCGGCGCGCGCGGCCGACGGCGGTCTTGAAGTCGCGGCCGCGGCAGGTGAGCTTGACCAGCAGCGAGTCGAAGTGGGCGCTGATCTCGGTGCCGGAGAAGGCGGTGCCGCCGTCAAGCCGGATGCCGGAGCCGCCCGGCGAGCGGTAGGCGGAGATCATGCCGGTGTCCGGGCGGAAGCCGTTGGCCGGGTCCTCGGTGGTGATGCGGCACTGCAGGGCGGCGCCGCGCAGGTAGATCTTGTCCTGCGACAGCCCGAGGTCGGCGAGGGTCTCGCCGGAGGCGATCCGCAGCTGCGACTGCACGAGGTCGACGTCGGTGACCTCTTCGGTGACCGTGTGCTCGACCTGGATGCGCGGGTTCATCTCGATGAAGACGTGCTTGCCGTGCTTGTCGAGCAGGAACTCGACGGTGCCGGCGTTGCGGTAGCCGATCTGCCGGGCGAACTTGACGGCGTCGGCGCAGATGCGGTCGCGCAGCTCGGGGTCGAGGTTCGGGGCGGGGGCGAGCTCGACGACCTTCTGGTGGCGCCGCTGCACGGAGCAGTCGCGCTCGAAGAGGTGGATGACGTTGCCTTCGCCGTCGGCGAGGATCTGCACCTCGATGTGCCGCGGCTCGACGACGGCCTTCTCGAGGAAGACGGTCGGATCGCCGAAGGCGGACTCGGCCTCCCGCGCGGCGGCCTCGATGGACTCCCGCAGCAGGGCGGGGTCCTCGACCCGGCGCATGCCCCGCCCGCCACCGCCGGCGACGGCCTTGACGAAGACGGGGAAGCCGAGCTCGTCGGCCGCCGCGACCAGGGCGTCGACGTCGCTGGAGGGTTCGGACGAGCCGAGCACCGGAACGCCGGCCTCGCGCGCGGCCTTGACGGCGCGAGCTTTGTTACCGGTGAGTTCGAGAATCTCGGCGCTCGGGCCCACGAAGGTGATACCCGCTTCTTCGCACGCGCGCGCGAGATCGGGGTTCTCGGAGAGGAAGCCGTAGCCGGGGTAGACGGCATCGGCTTTCGCCTTCTTCGCGGCGGCGACGATCTCGTCGACCGAGAGGTAGGCGCGCACGGGGTGACCGGGTTCGCCGATCTCGTACGCCTCATCGGCCTTCAGGCGGTGCAGCGAGTTGCGGTCTTCGTGCGGAAACACGGCAACCGTGCCGGCACCGAGTTCGTAGCCGGCGCGGAACGCCCGGATCGCGATCTCCCCGCGGTTGGCCACCAGAACCTTGCGGAACATGCCCGGTCCTTCCCTCTTGGATCGGTAAGTCAACGCACGTTACCCGGTTCTTCCCGCTCTGCGGGAGTTCAGTCCCGGGTGATGGACATCATGCGGACCAGGGGGTTCGGTGGTCACCCCTGGTGGCAGTCCTCGACGAGGCCTCGGCGCACGGTGAGGCGGATGCGGTTCGGGTTGAGCTCCAGGGTGACCTTGGAGTGCTGGTCGAGGAGCTCCACCTGGAAGCCGTCACGCTCGCAGCGCGCCTTGGCGTCTTCGGTTTTCCGGCCCACGAGCTCGGCCAGGTCGAACGAGGGTTGCCGCCGTTCGAGCGGGAATCCGGGCATGGCGCACCTCCTCGGGGTTCAGCTTTCCGGAGCCGGGCCTTCGCCGCCAGACGGCGCGTAGCGCAATTGGTTGGCCGGGGCGGCTTCCGCGGGCGGCGCCGGAACCTTGAGCAGCGTCGGAACGCTCGGGCAGCGCCGGAACCCTCGGGCAGCCCGTCCGCGAGCAGAGCCAGGCTAGGAGCCAGCCCCAGAGCGGGGCCCACCCTCCCGGGGGCCATCCCCGTGTCCATCCTATCGGGCCCGACGGACACAGAAGCCGCAAAAGCCGCAGGTCAGACATGCCGTCCACACCTCGGCCGCGTTGTGGACAACCCCGCACCGGAACCAGCCGGCGGCGCCAACCTCGCGCCCAGCCAGCCAGCCGGGCGCGCCAACCCGGCACCCCAGCCCACCGGCGCCTCGGCCGACCGGGCCGCCGACCCGCACCTCAGCCGGCCGGTGGCACGCGCCCTATGCCTCAGCGATCCGGAGCACAAACCCTGCGCCTCTGCCGGTCGAGGGCGCCAACCCCGCGACCTCAGCCAGACGGGGCGCCAACCCAGTAACCCGGCCGGTCTGGGCGCCAACCCTGCCCAGCCAGCCGGGCACACCCAGAGCCCCGCCAGCCGGGGCGCCAACCCGACACCTCAGCCGGCCGGCGTCTCGGCCGACCGGTCGGCGCCAACCCCGCCCCAGCCAGCGTCGGAGCCGACCCACACCTCAGCCGGCGGAGCCGACCCCGCACCTCAGCCGCCCGGCGGCGCGTACAGCAGCCGGTTGGCCGTCCCGTCCGGAACCTCCTTCAGCGCGTCCGGCGTCGCCGCGCGGACCAGCGCCTCGTCCACCTGCGCCGGCGTCTCCTCCGGGTGCTGGGCCCGGTACACCGCCGCCACCCCGGCCGCGAAGGCCGCCGCCATCGAGGTGCCCGATTCCGGCCCGGCGCTCGTTCCGCCCGCGATCGGGGACGGGATGTCGCTGCCCGGGGCGTACAGGTCGACGTCCTGGCCCGAGTTCGAGGTCTTGTCCGGGCGGTCCTGGGCGTCGGCGGCCGCCACCGTCAGGGCCTCCGGCACCCGGCCCGGCGAGAAGCCGCTCGCGTCGGCCGTCTCGCTGCCCGCCGGCACCGCGATCGGGACCACCGTCGCCAGGCGCTTGACCGCCGCGTCGAGCTGGTCGTTCGGCACGCCGCCGATGCCCAGGACCGCGACCGCCGGCTGCTGGGCGTTCTGCGCGACCCAGTCGATGCCCGCGATGATCTGGTCGGTCGCGCCGCCGCCGTCCTTGTCGAGCACCCGCACCGGCACGATTTGCGCGCCCTTCGCGACGCCGTAGTCCTTGCCCGCGGCGACGCCGGCGAGGCGGGTGCCGTGGCCGTTGAGGTCGGACGTGTCGGACCCACCTTTGAGAAAGTCCCGCCCGGGCGCGACGCGGCCCTGGAAGTCCGGGTGCTTCGCGTCGACGCCGCTGTCGATCACGTAGATCGTGACGCCCGAGGCGTCGCTCGCGTAGTGGTAGGCGTGGTCGAGGCCGGTCCGCTGGTCGATCCGGTCGAGCCCCCAGCTGGGCGGATCGGGCTGCATCCCGCCCGTCGAGACCTGCCCGGCGAGCACGGCCACCGCCGCGAGAAGCATCCTCATGATCGTCGTGGTACCCCGGTGGGGGCCGGAGGACAACTCAGGCCTGTCGCCCGTTCGGCTGATTCCGCCGCGCGAGGACGGCGGTGTCGACGGCCAGCAGCACGAGCGCCGACACGGCGATCACCTGGCCCGCGTAGGTCAGCGAGGAGTAGTCCACCAGCACGGCGAAGGTCGGCCCGAGGATCCCGGCCAGGCCGGCGACGCCCGACGCCAGCACCAGGCAGCCGACCGGACGCGGGCTCAGCACCACGGCGACGACGGGAACGAGGACGGCCAGCAGGGCGCCGAGCACGTAGTAGGCGGCGTTGCGGCCGGCGCTGTCGGCGTCGTAGGTGGACAGTTCGACGAGCTGGGCGATCCACCCGGCGCCGAGCAGCACGCCGAGCCCGATCGCCGCCCAGCCCGCCCACCCGCGCACCGGCCCCAGCGCGACGGCGCGGTTCCGGCGCAGCGCCACCAGCGCGCAGGCCCCGGCGAGCACCCACGCGACGTGCGCGAGGAGGACGAAGGTGAAGCCGGCGTTCAGCCCGGTGCCCGAAGAGTCGGAGGCGACGAACGCGACCAGGGTGATCCCGGTGTCCGGCGAACCGGCGGCGGTGGCCGCGGACAGGGTGACGCTCTCGCCGACGAACCGCGCCAGCCCGAAAAGCGCGGCGAGCCCGACGCCGGTGAGGAGGGCGGGGCCGGTCCGCGCTCGTGTCCGAGGGGCGAGGGTGAGCAGCCCGGCGAGCAGGGCACAGGCGGCCACGAGCCACACGTAGTACTCCATGCCGGGGCGGTATTCGGCGAGGGTGTAGCTGTCCCAGCGGTACTTGAGCGGCAACCCGGCCACGGCGAACACCGAGCCGGCGACGGCCGCCACCCCGGCGAACCCGCCGACGGGATCCACGGCCCCCGGCTGGCTGGGTGGCTCGGCGGCCACGGCTTGGGTGGTGGGCGGTTCGGAGGTTTGCGGGGGCTCGGCCCTTCCGGCCACCGGCGCAGGCGCGGCTCCTTCGGCCGCCACCGGCGCGACCACGGCGCCCGGCGCGGTGGCGGACGGTTCGGAAGCTTGCGGCGGCTCGGCCTTCCCGGCCACCGGCGCAGGCACGGCTTCCGCCGCGACCACCGGCGCGGCCGCGGGGCGAGTGCCCCTCGCGGCAGCAGGCTCCCCAGCGGGCGGTTCGGAGGCGTGCGGGCGCTCGGGTGCCGCCGGCGCAAGGCTAGTGTTCGCCGCGGTGACCGGCTGGTCGGCGGGCTCCACCACCGGCAGCGCCTCGATCTCCACCGCCACCACGACTTCCCCGGTCGGCCCGCTCACCACCACCCGCCCACTCCTGACCCCCGACGACCCCGCCGTCACCGCAAGCTCCGCCCCGCCCGGTACCTCGCGCACCGCGATCCACGGCTCCGCCGCCTCGAACCGCACCTCTCGCGCCACCGGTGGGCCCAGCACCCTCAACTTCCCCGACGCCGACGACTCCGCCGCCGCCGACAAGCGGACCGACTGAACGTCCACCCGCACCACCGCGGACGACAGCGCGTCCGAAGCCGCCGCTGCCACGTGCTCGATGTCCGTCGCAGCCATTGCCCTGAGCGCCTCGAATGCCCCCATGGCCACCGGGAGGTTCGGGCTCGACAACCGCCTCCGCAGCTCCGCCACCGCTCCCAGCCTGGTGAACGGGTTCTCCGCCGCGATCGCCGACGCCAGGTCCGGGGGGATCGGGGAAGGCTTGATGCGGCGGCGCCGGCTCTTGGCCAGGTACAGCTCGCCCTGCATCTCGATGTCGCGGCTCGGCGTCTGCTTGGGATTGCGCTCGCGGACGCGGTCGAACAAGTACTCGTACAACTCGCCCAGCGCGATCAAGCCGTCCTCGTCGCGGTCCGCTTCGCCCGTGCGCAAGCCCTCCACCAACGCCGACGTGAACACCGAGGGCTGGGCCGGCTGGTCCGAGGCCAGCGTGGCCCCCTCGAACGCGTACTCGATCGAATTGGACGCCGTGATCACCGCGCGCCCGCGGCCGCCGCGGAAGCTGTCCAGGACGTTCGCGTCGGCCGACGCGCGGACCGCCACGCCCTGGCCGAACGCCCCTCCGTAACAGCAGTCCAGCAACAGCACGATGCTGCGCGACCGGCTCTGCCGGATGCACTGCTGCACGAAGTCCGCCGGCACTGCCGTCGACCTGAGGCGGTCCGGGCGCGTGTTGCGGGCCGCGAAGTAGAGCCCGCCCGCGTCGTCCTTCAAGCCGTGGCACGAGAAGTGCATCAGGAGGACGTCGTCGGGCTTGCCCTCCAGGCAGAGGTCCTCGATCTCCGCCTGGACCACGTGTGCGGTCTCGTTCCGCACCACCGAGACCTCGAAGTCGCTGATCGCCCGGTCGGCGAGCACCCCGGCCAGGGCGTCGGCGTCCGCCGCGGGCGAGCCCAGCCGCTGCAATCCCGCGTTGTCGTACTCGCCGTTGGCGACGATCAGCGCCCGCCTCCGCCCGGCCATACCGGTAGGAAACGCCTTTCGCGCGCGTTGCGGCAATCAGCCGAACGGGCGCACCTATTCGGCAGTGCCCGCGAAAATCGTTTCCTGCTTCTCCAGGCAGACGACGGCGTCCCACGCGGCCGCGACGTCCACCGCGGGCGTCATGTGCGCGTGCCGGATGCTCGACGCCGCGGGGTGCGCCACCACGCAGGGCGCCTGCGGAGCCAGCGTCGCCTCGACACTCCCGAAAACCGGCTCGCCCAAAGCCTGCTCGAACATCCGGAACCCCAGCGGGTACGCCGGGTCGGGGGCCAGGCCGGTCGTCGTCCCCGAGACGGCGGTCAGGGCCAGCGCGAAATAGCGGTCCCCCAGCTCCGCGGCCAGGTGGGTGCCCGCCGACGGCGCCGTCATGCCCGGCATCGGCGAGAACGGGACGCGCTGGAGGTGTCCGTTGTGGATCATCAGCACGATCTTCTCGCCCGGGAACCGCCGCCGCAGCAGGCGGACGGAGGCCGCCATGTACGTGTCCCGCGACGAGCTCTGCGGCTCGGGCGCGCGGCCCGCCATCAGCGCGTCGAGCTCCCGCAGGTACAGGTCGACGCGCAGCGCGCCCTCCGCGTGGTGCGCGGCCACCTCGCCGTAGCCCAGGGACTCCACATGTCCTTTGAGGACGGTCAACGCCGTCGTCGCGGCATCCCGCGCTTCGACGCTCATGGCACCGTAGCGCCCCGGCGCGACCGCGCTGCTCACCGACGCATACGGCTCGCACGCGGCCAGCGCGTTGTCCACAAGGGACACATTCGCCGGGTCCACGCGCAGGACCTCCGCGCGCAACGCCTGCAGCGACGGCACCGGCGAGCCCGCCGAGCTCGGCACGTCGAGCCCGGAGAACCGGACACCCCGGCCGCGCAGCCAGGTCAGCATCTCGTGCACCTCGGCCGAGTCGCCGAGACCGAACGTGAACCCGTCCCGCGCGATGTCGGCGACCTCGCCCGGACCGCCCTGCAGCCACGCGTCGACCAGGTGCCCCTCCGCGAAGCCGCCTTCGAACCCGAGCACGGTGAACCCGCGTTCGGTGACCAGGTGACGCAGGAGGCGGTCGCGCAGCACGCCGAACTCGCGGATGTGATGGTTGTTCTCACCGATGGCGACCACTTCGGCGTCGCCGATCAGCTCGGCGATTTCGGCAACGGCGACGGTTCCTGTCATACTGGGCACACTAACGCAACAGGAGTAGCAGTTGGCAACCGAGATTTCCGGGACCAAGCGTCCGGGCGGCCGCACCGAGCGGACCCGCCTCGCCGCGCTCAACGCCACCTTGGAGCTGCTCGGCGAACGCGGGTACCTGGAACTCACCGTCGAAGCGGTCGCCGAACGCTCCGGCGTGCACAAGACGACGCTCTACCGCCGCTGGGAGTCCGCCGAAGGCCTGGTCGCGGCGGCTCTCCTGATGGGCGCCGAGCAGGAGTGGGCGGTGCCGGACACCGGGACCCTCGAAGGCGACCTGCGCGCGATCAACCTGGAGCTGGTGCGCTACTTCACCACCCCGGGCGAGCGCGAGCTGCCCACGGCGTCGATCTCGGCGGCCTTCCTCTCCCCGCGCGCGGCCGACGCCCTGCGCGAGTTCTACGTCGACCGGCACGCCCGTTCCGGAGCCGCCGTGACCCGGGCGATCGAGCGCGGCGAAGTCCCGCCCGGCACCGATCCCGTGGAGCCGGTGCGCGTGGCCTGCGGGCCGGTCTTCTACCGCCTGTTCGTCTCCCGGGAGGGCGTGACACCGCGGGACGCCGACCTCGCCGCCAAAGCCGCCGCGGCCGCCGCGAAGGCCGGCGTCTTCACGGCAGCGGACGGCTGAACCGCACCACGTCCAGGGTGACGCCTTCTAGGGTCTCGGTCGCGGTCTCGCCGTCGTCCGCCCAGCCCTGCCGCAGGTAGAAGGCCTTCGCCCGCTCGTTGGTCGCGAGCACCCACAGGATCGCGCGGTCACCGGACATCGCTTCGACGACGCGGGCGTGCAGCGCGCGGCCGAGACCCCGGCCCCAGAACTCCGGCCGCAGGTACAGTGCGTACAGCTGCGAAGGCGCGAAGGCGGCGAAGCCCGCGACGACGCCGTCCTCTTCGATGACCAGCACCTGCCCGACACCCTCGCCGATGCGCCGCGCCCAGGACGCCGCCCGTTCTCCGGCCGAGAGACGCGCGAGGAAGTCGGCCGGCAGCAGGCCCGCGTACGCCGCTTGCCACGACGTCACGTGGACCTGCCCGATCGCCGGGGCGTCGGCGGCCGTGGCCGCGCGGATCAGCTCTTCTCCAGGTACTCCGCGCGCTCGACGTCGACGACGTCGGCGACCATCTGCGCCAGGCCGCGGTACTTCGTCAGCTCCGGGTCCTTCGTGACGAGCTCCTGTGCCAAGGCCCGGGACGCGGCGATCACGTCCTCGTCCCGCAGCAGCGAGAGCAGCTTGAGCGTGGACCGCTTCCCGGACTGCGCGGCGCCGAGGATGTCGCCTTCGCGGCGCAGCTCCAGGTCGAGGCGGGACAGCTCGAAACCGTCCGTCGTGGACTCGACCGCCGCCAGCCGCTCGCGGGTCGCCGTGCCGTCCAAGGTCTCCGTGACCAGCAGGCACAGCCCCGGCACGCTGCCCCGGCCGACGCGGCCGCGCAGCTGGTGCAGCTGGCTGACGCCGAACCGGTCGGCGTCCATGATCACCATCGCGGTCGCGTTCGGCACGTTCACGCCGACCTCGATCACCGTGGTGGCCACCAGGACGTCCAGCTGGGCCGCCGAGAACGCGCGCATCACGGCGTCCTTGTCGTCGGGCGGCATCCGGCCGTGCAGGACGCCGATCTTCAGGCCCTGCAGCGGCCCGTGTTCCAGCTCGGGCGCGACTTCGAGGACCGCCAGCGGCGGCCGCTTGTCGCTCTTGTCCGACGGCGGCTCGTCGCCGATCCGCGGGCACACGACGTACGCCTGGTGCCCCTTGCCGACCTCTTCGCGCACGCGCTGCCAGATCCGCTCGAACCAGGCGGGCTTCTCCGCGACCGGCACGACCGTGGTGGCGATCGGCGACCGCCCGACCGGCATCTCGCGCAGCGCCGACACTTCCAGGTCGCCGTACACGGTCATCGCGACCGTGCGCGGGATCGGTGTCGCGGTCATGACGAGGACGTGCGGGCTGGTGTCGCCGGCCCCGCGGGTGCGCAGCGCGTCCCGCTGCTCGACGCCGAAGCGGTGCTGCTCGTCGACGACGGCGAGGCCGAGGTCGGCGAACTCGACGTGGTCCTGGATCAGCGCGTGCGTGCCGACGACGATGCCCGCTTCGCCGCTGACGATCTCCAGCAGTGACTTCTTGCGCTCCTTCGCGCCCATCGACCCGGTGAGCAGCGTGACCTTCGTCGCGTTCTCCGCCGCACCCAGCTCGCCGGCCTGGCCGAGGTCGCCGAGCATCTCCCGCAGCGATCGCGCGTGCTGGGCGGCGAGGACTTCGGTCGGCGCCAGCATCGCGGCCTGCCGCCCGTTGTCGACGACCTGCAGCATCGCCCGCAGCGCGACGACCGTCTTGCCCGAGCCGACCTCGCCTTGGAGCAGCCGGTTCATCGGGTGCTCGGACGCCAGGTCCGCGGCGATCTCGTCGCCGATCGCCCGCTGGCCCGCGGTCAGGTCGAAGGGCAGCCGCTTGTCGAAGGCGTCCATCAGGCCGCCGCTGACGTGCGGGTTCGCCTTCGCCGGGCGCGAGATGGCCGAGTGGCGCCGCTGCGCGAAGATCAGCTGGACGGCCATCGCTTCGTCCCACTTCAGGCGTTTGCGAGACGCCTCCAGGTGCGCCCAGTTCTCGGGGCGGTGGATGCCGCGCAGCGCGTTGTCGAGGTCGGCCAGCTTGTGCAGCCGCCGCAGCTCGGCGGGCATCGGGTCGTCGCCGACCTCGAGGACGTCGAGGACCTGCCGCACGCACTTGGCGATCGACCAGGTCGGCATGCCCTGCGCCGCCGGGTAGACCGGGATGATCGCGGCGAGGAAGTTGTCCATCGCCTCGGCTTCGTTCTCGGCGTCGAACAGCTCGTACTCGGGGTTGGTCAGCTGCAGCGTGTCGCGGAAGGCCGACACCTTGCCGGCGAACAGGCCGGTCTTGCCCGGCACGAGGTCCTTCTCCCGCCAGGC
Source organism: Amycolatopsis sp. NPDC004772 (assembly GCF_053601215.1). Taxonomy (NCBI): domain Bacteria; kingdom Bacillati; phylum Actinomycetota; class Actinomycetes; order Pseudonocardiales; family Pseudonocardiaceae; genus Amycolatopsis; species Amycolatopsis sp. NPDC004772. The sequence goes on along the minus strand of NZ_JBSGBK010000044.1, from coordinate 2,328 downwards.
CTGGTTGAAGAACGCGCAGGTCAGTCGCCGTTTTCCGTCGGTGATGACCATGTCGAGGATGGTGCCGTTGCGGGCCTTCATCCGCCGCTTGCTCACCTTTTCGATGCGCGCCAGCACGGTGGCGTGCTCGCCCAGCTCGAGGCCGTGGATGTCGGTGAGCTCGCCGCGCTCGGCGTAGCGGCGCGGGTAGTGGCGCAGCAGGTCGCTGACCGTCTCGATGTCCAGCGACGTGGCGAGCGCCTTCGCCGTCTTGGCGCCCAGCAGCAACGGCAGCTTGTCGCGCAGTCCGGCCATCCGCTATTCGACTCCCATCAGCAGCACGGCGTCCGCCTGGCCGCTGGCGTAGCTGGTCAGTTCCACCTCCGGGTGCTCCACCCGCAGCTGCTCCGCGAGTTCCCCGGCGACCCCGGGCGGGGCCGCCGCCCCGCTCAGCACCGTCACCAGCTCCCCGCCGAGCGCCAGCATCCGGTTCAGCACCTTCATCGCGGCCGCGACCAGGTTCGTCTCGGACGCGGGCGCGGGCTCGATCAGCACCACCTCGTCGTCGACCAGGCCGACCACGTCACCGGACTGGGCCCGGCCCACCCAGGTTAGCGACTCCTCCTGGGCGATCCGCAGTTCGCCACGCCTGGTGGCGGCGGCCGCTTCGGCCATCGCGACGACGTCGTCGTTGGTGCGGCGCCCGGCGTCGTGCACGGCGAGGGCGGCCAGCACCTGCACCGGCGAGGCGCACGGGATGACGACGACGTCCCGGCCGGCGGCCATCGCGTGCCCGGCCGCGGTGTCGGCCGCGGCGGTGAGGGCGACGCTGCCCGGCAGCACGGTCACCTGCTGCCCGGCGGCCTCGTTGAGCAGGCCGATCATGTCCTCGACGCTCGGCGTCCCGCCGTCGGGCACGGCCAGCACCGGGATGCTTTCGGCGCGCAGCAGCTCGGCCAGCGCCCCGCCGTGGACGACGGCGACGACGGTGCGGTCGATGCCGCCGCCCGGCTCGATCGGCGTCGGCGTGAGCAGGGGCTCGACCCGGATCCTGCGCGGGCGGCCCAGCGCCAGCCCGGCCTCGATGGCGGCGCCGATGTCGGCGCAGTGGACGTGCACGGCGTGACTGCCCGCGCCGTCGCCGGCCACGGTGACGCTGTCGCCGAGGCCGCTCAGCTCCTTGCGCAGGGTCGGCAGGCTCGCTTCCTCGACGCCGTCCAGGAGGTACATGACCTCCCAGGCGTAGGCCTCGGCGTGCGCGGGGGCCTCGAGGGCGTGGTCCTGCTCGACGGGGGCGCCGGTGAGCACGCCGACCAGCGCGTCGAGTACGGCGACCAGGCCGCGGGCACCGGCGTCGACGACCCCGGCCCTGGCCAGCGCGGGCAGCTGCTCGGGCGTCTTCTCCAAGGCGTGCGCGGCCTCTTTCGCGGCTTTCGCGGCGATTTCGGGCAGCGGGCTCGTGTCCCCGCGCACGGCGAGGGCGACGGCGTGCAGGACGGTCAGGATGGTCCCGGCGACCGGGCGGCTGACGGCTCCGGTGGCGACCTCGTCGGCGTGCCCGAGCGCGTCCGCCAGCCACGGGCCGTCCAGGTCGCCTTCGGCGCGGTCGGCCAGCCCGCGCACGACCTGGGAGAGGATCACGCCGGAGTTGCCCTTGGCGGAGGCGACCGCGCCCCGCGCGAGGATCTTCAGCGCCTCGGCGGCGGTTTCCGGGACGGCTCCGGAAAGTTCGCGGGCGGCGCCGGTCATCGTGAAGAGCATGTTGGAGCCGGTGTCGGAATCGGCGACGGGGTAGACGTTGATCTCGTCGATGGCCGGCCGCAGGCTCGCGAGGCTGTGCACACAGCCCGCCGCCCAGGCCGACACCGCCGCCGCGTCCAGCACCCGCACCCCGTAACCTCCTGACCGGTCCCCGGGCAGCGTATCGACCCGGTGCCGGGGGCCCGGAACGCAGTAGTTACTATGGTCGAGTTGCCCAGTGCATCTGGGCTCATTTCTATGACCCAGATCCAAAGGAGTTCGACGTGGCTGCCGTGTGCGACGTCTGTGGCAAGGGACCGGGCTTCGGCAAGGCGGTCTCGCACTCCCACCGCCGTACCAACCGCCGGTGGAACCCGAACATCCAGACCGTCCACGCCAAGGTGGGTGTGTCCCAGCGCAAGCGCCTGAACGTGTGCACCTCGTGCATCAAGGCGGGCAAGGTCGTTCGCGGCTGACGCTGACGCGAAGTTTGGGACGGCGGGTGCTCCTCGGAGCACCCGCCGTTTTCATGTGGTCACCTCAAGCGCCCCAATGTGGCGTTGGGTGCGTCCAACGCACCCAATGTGGCGTTCGGTGCGTCTGACGCAC
>NZ_JBSGBK010000043.1:0-68772 GCF_053601215.1 Amycolatopsis sp. NPDC004772 | reverse complement strand
CGCCCCCGCCGCGCCGCCCCCGCCCCCCCCGCCCCCCGCGGGGGAGGTGGGGTTTTACGGCCTAACACCCCCCCACACCCCCCCCCCCCCCGGCTGCGGTAGAGGTCGCGCAGCAGGAGCACCTCGGCGCAGTGGTGGATCATCTCGCGGTGGATGTGCAGCACCAGCGTGGCCATCGGGTACTTCGCGTACGGGCCTTCCGCCGGTCCGCACGGCCGGGCCAGGGCCTCCTCGTCGAGCGATCGCACCCCCGCGACCCACTGCGCGTAAAGCTTCTCGAGCTCGGCGAGCGCCTCGGAGGCCGTCCCGGGGTAGGGGTAGGTGTCGTAGCCGATCGGTTCGCCGCCGAAGTGCGCCGCGATCCGCGCGCCGAGCACGCCGACCAGGATGTGGCCGAGCCGCCAGGCGATCGTCGTGACCGGCGGCGGTGTCGGCTCGGGGTAGGCCCAGTCGATGGTGAACGGGCCGGTCCCGGGCTCGTCGTCCGGCTTGCGGGGCCGCAAGGTCCAGCAGCCGGCGACCGGCTCCCAGAGGTACTCGTCGTCGGTGAGGCCCTCGAGCTTCGGGCGGGTGTGCACCGTCCAGTGGAAGTCGAGCTGGTCGGTCAGTTCCTTGGTCCAGTTCACAGCCATACCGGGCACCGTAGGCCCGATCGAGGACAGGGGCGGCCCTGAATCCCGGGTGACCGGGCCCACCTGGGACGATGGTGGGGAATCCCGCTTCTCGCCAGGAGGTCGCCAGGTGCCCAACCCCACCGGTCCGGTTCTCGTCGTGGACTTCGGGGCGCAGTACGCGCAGCTGATCGCCCGGCGCGTCCGCGAGGCACAGATCTACTCGGAGGTCGTGCCGCACAGCGCGTCCACCGAAGAGATCCTCGCGAAGAACCCCGCGGCCATCATCCTTTCCGGTGGTCCTTCGAGCGTGTACGCCGAAGGCGCGCCGGGCATGGACCCGAAGCTCACCGAAGCCGGCGTCCCGATGTTCGGCATCTGCTACGGCCACCAGCTGCTGGCCAGCGCGCTCGGCGGGGTCGTCGAGCCGACCGGCGTGCGCGAGTTCGGCCGCACCGAGGTCCGCGTCACCGGCGACGGCGGTGTCCTGCACGCCGGCCTGCCCGCGCACCAGCCCGCCTGGATGAGCCACAACGACAGCGTCACCAAGGCCCCGGAGGGCGCGGTCGTCACGGCGTCCTCCGACGGCGCCGCGGTCGCCGGCTTCGAAGACGTCGAGCGCCGCTTCGCCGGCGTCCAGTACCACCCGGAGGTCGCGCACTCGCCGCACGGCCAGGAGGTGCTGCGCCGGTTCCTGCACGACATCGCGGGCATCAAGCCGCAGTGGACGACGTCGTCGATCGTCGAGGAGCAGGTCCGGCGGATCAGCGACCAGATCGGTGACGGCCGGGCCATCTGCGGCCTGTCCGGCGGCGTCGACTCCGCGGTCGCGGCCGCGCTCGTCCAGCGCGCCATCGGGGACAGGCTGACCTGCGTGTTCGTCGACCACGGCCTGCTGCGGGCGGGGGAGCGCACCCAGGTCGAGCGCGACTTCGTCGCCGCCACCGGCGTCAACCTGGTGACCGTCGACGCGCGCGAGCGGTTCCTCGACGCGCTCGCCGGCGTCACCGACCCGGAGCAGAAGCGCAAGATCATCGGCCGCGAGTTCATCCGCGTCTTCGAGCAGGCCGAGCGCGACCTCAAGGCCCAGGGCGACTACAAGTTCCTGGTCCAGGGCACGCTGTACCCGGACGTCGTCGAGTCCGGCGGCGGCGAGGGCACCGCGAACATCAAGAGCCACCACAACGTCGGCGGCCTGCCGGACGACCTCGAGTTCGAGCTGGTCGAGCCGCTGCGGCTGCTGTTCAAGGACGAGGTCCGCCGGGTCGGCTCGGAGCTGGGCCTGCCCGAGACCATCGTGCAGCGCCAGCCGTTCCCCGGCCCCGGCCTGGGCATCCGCATCATCGGCGCGGTCGACCAGGAGCGCCTGGACACCCTGCGCGCGGCCGACCTGATCGCCCGCGAGGAGCTGACGGCGGCCGGGCTGGACCGCAGCATCTGGCAGTGCCCGGTGGTGCTGCTGGCCGACGTCCGCAGCGTCGGCGTCCAGGGCGACGGCCGGACCTACGGGCACCCGGTGGTGCTGCGGCCGGTGTCGTCGGAGGACGCGATGACCGCGGACTGGACGCGCCTGCCCTACGACGTCCTGGAGCGGATCTCCACGCGCATCACCAACGAGGTCGCGGAGGTCAACCGGGTGGTGCTGGACGTGACGTCCAAGCCGCCGGGCACCATCGAGTGGGAATGAGTCCACTGTAGACAAGGCTCGAGGCCCCGGCGTGGGATCCGGGGCCTCGAGGGTTTTCGGGGTGGGTCAGCGCCGCCGTTTGCTGCCGAACGACGCGCCGAGGAGCATCAGCCCCACGAACACCGCACCGCCGGCGATGACCCAGCGGAAGTCGAACGAGGGCAGCCAGCTCGCGCCGTCCGAGAGGACGTACGCCGACACCAGCAGCGTCGCGATCCCGAAGATCAGGGTGAAGACGTCCACGCCACCGCGCTTCGCGGGCTGGGTGTCGGCCGGGTTGTCGTAGGCGTAAGGGTTCTGGTCAGTCACGCCGCACCTCCACGTTGCCCACGCTGTTCGAAACCTTCAGGGTGATCTTCTGGCCGCCGACGCCGTCGGGGCCGTTGTCCGTGCCGGTCAGCGCGCCCTGGCTGATGCCGTCGGTCGAGCGGCCGAAGCAGGTCGCCTCGCCTGCACCGGTGTGGCAGTCGAAGGTGACGTCGGCGTTCGCCGGCACGATGACCGTGGTGTCGCCCGCGCCATTCGACACCGTCGTCGAGTACGGCGCTCCTTCGGGCAGCTCGGTCAGGTCGAGCCGGATGTCGCCGGCCGCGTGCTGGTAGAGCGGCTGCAGCTCGGCCAGCGAGTGCGGGATCGGCGTGAGGTCGCCGACGCCGCCGCGGAGGTCGAAGTTCTTGAACGGCGAGGTCGTCAGGACCAGGCCGGCGATGGCCAGCGGGATGGCGAGCCCGATCAGGCCGCGGCCGCCGCGGGCGAACGCGCCGGCGACCAGGCCGATCCCGACCACGCCGAGCACCAGGCCGACGATGTGCTGCGCGTCGAACCAGCCGGCACCGTTCAGGCCGGCCAGCACCCCGGCGCCGGCGGTCACCACGGCGAGCGCGAACGTCGCCGAGCCGACCTTCGACCGCGGCCGCCGGTCCGGCGCCTGATAGGACGGCGACGGCGTGGGCTCCTGGACGGGCGGCGTCGCCTCGGGGAGGTCCCAGCCGGCCGGGTCGGCGGCGAGGGGGTCCCAGCCGCGCGCCGGCGTGGGCGCCTCGGCGGTGTCGGTCATGGTGAAGGCTCCGTTTCCGGTGAAGGCCGGGTACGACGTCCGCGCGGCGACCGGCGCGGGGCGGTTCAGGTGGCCGCGGCTGCGGTGCAGCAGGTAGAGAGCGGCGGCAATGAGCGCGCAGCTGATCAGCCCGCCGCCGTCGAACCAGGACCCGGTGATCGAGCCCCCGGCGCTGACGACGGTGAGGACCATGAGCACGACGGCGAACGCGGGCGACACCGAAGACCGGCCGCGCCCGATCAGGCTCTCGAAGCCGGAGACCTCGTCGCTCTCGCCGGGCAGGAACAGCCACCCCAGCAGGTAGAAGGGAATCCCGAAGCCGCCGAAGATCGTCGTGACCACGAGGGCGATCCGCACGACGACGGGATCGATGCCGTATCGGTAGCCGATGGCGGCGGCCACCCCGGCCACCTTCCGCCCGGCGTGCGGCCGCCGGGGCCGGCTGACCCAAAAGTCCTTGACGGTTTCCTCGAAGCCGTTCAGGACCCCCGGCTTCTCACTCGCACCACTCATACCGAGAAGCATGCGGCACCCGGGTCGGCGGGACATCCGGGATGGTCCCTGAGGTTTCCCCTGGCTCACTGGATCAGGGGTTTCCCGGATGGAACCGCCTCCCCGTGCGTGTGACCATGGACGGCGTGCAGGAGTCCCTCGACCACGTTCCCGCCGAGCAGGCGATCACCACCACCGGCCCGGTCGCGCCCAAGATGTTCCGGCGCCGGTCCGGGCGGGCCATCGCCGGGGTCGCCGGTGGGCTCGCCGATCACCTCGGGGTGCCGGTCCTCTGGGTGCGGACGGCGTTCGCCCTGCTCGCCGCGCTCAACGGCGCCGGGCTGCTCGCCTACGGGCTCCTCTGGGTGTTCGTCCAGCAGCAGTCCGAGGAAGCCGCGGACGCGCCGAAGCCGAAGGAACGCCAGCAGGCGTTCGGCCTGATCGCGCTGGGGGTCGGCCTCGCCGTCGCCAGCGGGACGCTCACCGGGTTCATCAGCGGCTGGGTCGCGGTGCCACTGGCCGTCGCCATGATCGGTCTCGCGGTCGTCTGGCGGGAGGCCGACGAGTCGCAGCGCCGCCGCTGGCGGGTCGGGGCGAAGGACGGCTTCGCGGGCGCCTTCCTCGGTGGGGGCGGCTGGTCGGCCGCCATCCGGATCGTCGCCGGGGTCGCTTTGGTGATCACCGGCATCACCGTCGTCGTGCTGCGCAGCGGCACCCTGGACCAGGTCCAGTTCGCGCTGATCGCGGTCCTCGCCACGCTGATCGGCGTCGCCGTGCTGACCGTGCCGTTCTGGCTGCGGCTGGTCCGCGACCTCTCCGACGAGCGCAAGGCCCGCATCCGCACCGACGAGCGTGCCGAGATCGCCGCCCACCTGCACGACTCCGTGCTGCAGACGCTCGCGCTGATCCAGAAGCAGAGCGAGCAGCCCCGCGAGGTCGCCCGGCTGGCCCGCAGCCAGGAGCGCGAGCTGCGCGGCTGGCTCTACGGCCCGAACGGTTACGGCAAGCCGGCCGAGAAGGTCGAGGAAGCGACCGGCCAGCTGTCCGAAGCGCTCGCGACCGCGTGCGGCGAGGTCGAGGACACCTTCGCGATCTCGGTCGGCCAGGTCGTCGTCGGCGACGCCGAACTGGACGAATCCCTGGTCGCGCTGGTCCAGGCCGCGCGCGAGGCGATCGTCAACGCGGCCAAGCACGCCGGCGTGGACGAGGTGAGCGTGTACGCCGAGGTCGAGCCGACGTCGGTGACGGTGTTCGTCCGTGACCGCGGCAAGGGCTTCGACCCCGAGCTCGTCCCGGACGACCGCCACGGCCTCGCCGACTCGATCCGCGGCCGGATGACCCGCCACGGCGGCACGTGCAAGGTCCGGACGGCGCCGGGCGAGGGCACCGAGGTGCAGCTCGCCATGCCGGTGAAAGCGGGCAAGGGAGCGGCGTGAGGCGGCTATGCTCGACGACGTGACTGACACCCAGCGCGAACCGGTGAAGGTGTTCCTCGTCGACGACCACGCGCTGTTCCGCGCGGGGGTGCGCACCGAGCTCGACTCGATCACCGACGAGGTGCGCGTGGTCGGCGAGGCCGGTTCGGTGGCGGAGGCGGTCGCGGGCATCGCCCGCACGAAGCCCCAGGTGGTGCTCCTCGACGTCCACATGCCCGACGGCGGTGGCGCCGAGGTCCTGCGCCGGGTCCGCCCGGAGCTGCCGGACGTGGTGTTCCTGGCCCTGTCGGTGTCCGACGCGGCGGAGGACGTCATCGCGGTCATCCGGGCGGGCGCGCGCGGCTACGTGACGAAGACGATCTCGTCGAAGGAGCTGGTCCGAGCGGTGGTCCGCGTCTCGGACGGCGACGCGGTGTTCTCGCCGCGCCTGGCCGGGTTCGTGCTGGACGCCTTCGCGGACCGCCCGGGTTCGGCGCCGATCAACGACCCGGAGCTGGACCTGCTGACGCCCCGCGAGCGCGACGTCCTGCGCCTGCTGGCGCGGGGGTACGCGTACAAGGAGATCGCGTCGGAGCTGTTCATCTCGGTGAAGACGGTGGAGACGCACGTTTCGAGCGTCTTGCGCAAGACCCAGCTGTCGAACCGCTACGAGCTTTCCCGCTGGGCCTCCGACCGCCGTCTCGTCTGAGGGGTCAGTCCGCGAGGGGAGCGAGCGGCCGCGACGCACGCCCGGTGGTGTCGTCACCAAGCTCATCCGCCTGGTCACCAGGCCCGGCCGCGACCACTCGCTCCGGCTTCTGCAGCCGCGTCAGCGCCACGCCGCCGAGCACGACCACCATCCCCGCGATCACCCGCAGGTGCAGCTGCTCGCCCAGGAACACCGCCCCGAGCAGCACCGAAACCACCGGCAGCAGGTACCCGACCACCGAGGCCGCCACCGCGCCCTCGCTCGCCAGCAGCTGGTAGTTCAGCGCGAACGCGATCCCCGTCGAGCCGATGCCCAGCACCAGCACCGCCAGCAGCGGCCCGGTGGACACGTGCACCGGCGCGAACCCGCCCGCCGGCAGCGCGAGAACCAGCATCCCGCTGGCCAGGAGCATCTGGCCGGCCGAGATCGCGTACGGCGAAGACGTCGAGGACGACAGGTACTTGCCCTCGTAGACGAACGCGAAGCCGTAGCTCGCCGCCGCCGCGAGGCACGCCAGGGCGCCCCAGCTCAACAGCCCCGACGCCTGCCACGGCGCGAAGATCAGCAGGATCCCGCCGAGACCCACGACCAGCCCCGCCAGCCGGGTCCCCGTCATCCGCGACGACGTCCCCATCAGCGGTGCCGCGAGCAGCACCCACAGCGGCGTCGTCGAGTTCAGGACGCCGGTGATGCCCGAATCGACCGTCGTCTCGCCGATCGCGAACAGCAGGAACGGCAGCGCGTTGTGGAAGAACGCCGCGACCGCCAGGTGGCCCCACGTCCGGCGGTCGCGCGGCAGCCGCGCCCGCTGCAGGCGGCACAGCACCAGCAGCATCGCGGCGCCGAGCACCAGCCGCGCCAGCACCAGCTGCACCGGCGAGAACATCCCCAGCCCCAGCTTGATCCAGAAGAAGCTCGAGCCCCACATCAGCGCCAGCGCACCGATCCTGAGCAGGGTCTTCGTCTCGCCCACCCCAGTCCTCCTTCGACAGCCGAGGCCAGCTTCGCCCGGACCAGACGTAAGGACAAGCGAAATTAACTGCAGGAACACTTAAGCTGAGCTGTACGATCGGGGCATGCTCGACGTCCGCCGCATGCAGGTCCTCCGCGCCGTCATCACCAGCGGGTCGATCACGGCCGCGGCCCGCAACCTCGGCTACACGCCGTCCGCGATCAGCCAGCAGCTGTCCGCGCTGGAACGCGAAGCCGGCACCGAACTGCTCGAACGCGTCGGCCGCGGCGTCCGCCCGACGGCCGCGGGCGCGCTGCTGTCCGAGCACGCCGAGACGCTGAGCGCCGAGCTCGCCAAGGCCGAAGCCGCGCTCACCGAGCTCAAGGAGGGCCGCACCGGGCGCGTGGCCATCCGCTACTTCGCCACCGCCGGCGCGTCGCTCGTCCCGCCCGCCATCGCCGCGGTCCGCCGCGAGCACCCCGGGGTGCGCCTCGACCTCAAGCTGGTCGAGCTCGACGACCCGATCCTCGACGTCGAATCCGGCGACGCGGACGTGGCGATCACCGTCTTCCCCCGCAAGACCCCGCCCGCCAAGGGCATCGAGCTGGTCCACCTGCTCGACGACCCGTACCGGGCCGTGCTCCCGAAGGCCCACCCGCTCGCCCGCAAGCGCGTGCTGGACCTCACCGAGTTCGCCGAGGAGCCCTGGGTCGGCGTCGACGGCCTGCCCGGCATCTGCCGCGACATCCTGCAGGGCGCCTGCGCGTCCGCCGGCTTCGCGCCGAACATCGTGGTCGAGTCCGAGGACTACCAGACGGCGCAGGGGTTCGTCGCCGCCGGCATCGGCGTCGGCCTGATCCCCGAGCTGGGGCTCGGCGCGCAGCACCCGGGCGTGGTCGTCCGCCGGATCCGCAACCCCGAGCCGGTCCGCGCGATCCATGCCGCGGTCGCTTCGCGCGCCTCGGGCCACCCGGCCGTCCGCACGCTGCTGGCCGCCATGCGCGCGGCGACCGCCAAGGTGGCCTAGACGAAGAACAGCTCGGTGACGAGGATGCCGACCAGCACCGCGGCGAGGATCGCGGCCACGGTGACCAGCGTCTTCTTCGACACCGGCAGGTTCCACGCCGGGGCCTGGGCCTGCTGGGGGCCACCCGGCACCGGCCGCGGCGCGTACTGCGTCGGCGGCGGCGCCACCGGCTGCATCCGCTGGGTCTCCTCCGCCCCGGCATAGTGCGGCGCGGGGACCGGCATCGGCTGCTGGTACTGCGGCCCCGACGGCGGCATCGGCGGCCCCGCGGCCGCCAGGCCCGGGTTGAAGGGCGGCGGCGGGGGCGGAGGCGGCTGCATCCCGGGCGCGGTCGGCGGGATGAACGCCGTTTCGCGGCCTTCGGTGATCGCCTTCAGCGAGTGGACGGTGTCGGCCATCGTCGGCCGCGTGTCCGGGTCCGGGCGCAGCATCTTGCGCAGCGCTTCGGTCAGGACACCCGAGTTCTGCGGCGGGCGTTCGGACGACTGGCCGTCGTCCCCGAACGGTGGCACACCCTCCACGGCGGTGTAGAGCGTCGCGCCGAGGGAGAAGACGTCCGCCGCCGGCGTGCCCGGCAGCCCGCGCGCGACCTCGGGCGCCACGTACGCCGCGTGCGGCCCGCCGCCGCTGATGCCGATGTCGGTGAGCTTGACGCCGCCGTCGTCGGCCAGCAGCACGGTGCCCGGTTCGAGGGTGCGGTGCACGAACCCGGCGCCGTGGATGGCGGCGAGGGCGTTGCCGAGCTGAATGCCCAGCTGCGCCGCCTGGTCGGGGGTGAGCCGGCCGTGCTCGGCGAGGAACGTCGCCATGCTGCGCGACGGGATGTACTCCATCACCAGCCAGACGTCCTGGCCGTCCGGCAGCACGTCGAACACCTTGATCGCGCACGGGTGCTCGATCCGGGCGGCATCCTTGCCTTCCTGCATGGCGGCGGCGCGCGCCTGCTCGGCGCGTTCGCCCGCGCCGACCGGCAGGTACATCCGCTTCATCGCGACGGTGCGGAACAGCCGCGTGTCGAACGCCAGCCACACGATGCCGGCGCGGCCGCGGCCGATCGGCTGGTCCAGCCGGAACCGACCGCCGACGATGGTGCCTTCAGAACTCAAATCGGTCCTCGATCATCCGTTTGCCGGCGGCGTACTCGCGCCCCCGCTGGTTGACGGGTCCGCGCTTGTCGATGGCGGTTCGGTGGTCGGCGTCGTCGTCTTCGGCGTCGTCGACTTCGGGGTGGTGGTCGCCGGCTCGGTGTTCCGCGACGTCGTCGCCTTCTTCGACGACGAGGTCGACTCGGTCACCGGAGGCGGCACGTCGGCCGTGCTGACCTCGTCGGTCGAGGTCGGGGTCGGCGTCTCCGACGTCGCCACCGGCGACGGCTTGCTGCTGGACACCGGCGCGGCCGGCGCCTCCGGGTTGTTCGGGCTCAGCAGCCAGACGACGAGCGCGACCAGGCCCACGACCACGACACCGCCGATGATCGCCGGGCGCTTCCAGGCGCCGGGCTTGCCCTCGTCGTCGTCGACCGGGCTCATCTGCGGACGGGACCGGACCGGGGGCGGCGGGGGCTCGTCGTCGTAATCGTCGTAGTCGTCCTCGTACCCGCCCTGCTCGTGCGGCGGAACCGGGACGGCGCGGGTGGCGGCCAGGCCGGGCGGGACGCCCCCGGCCGCGCGGTGGTCGTCCTCGTAGTGGTCGTACCCGTCGTAGTCGTCCTCCGGGTACCCGGTGGCCTCCGGGTAGTCGTCCTCGTCGTAGAACGGGACGGCCTGCGTCGGTGCCCCACCGCCGCCGCCGAGCAGCGTGCCCGAGTGCCCCGCGGGGATCTCGTCGAACATCTGCGTCGCGTTCGGGTCGGCGGCGGCTGCGGCCCCGAGGACGCCGGCGGACGGCGCCATCATGGTCTCGTCGGCCGGGCCGCCGAGCGGCGTCTCGCCGCGGGCGACGGCCGCGAGCAGCTCCTCGCACTCCTCGGCGGTCGGCCGGTGCTCGATCTCCGGGTGCAGCAGCACGGCCAGCACGCTGGCCAGCGGCCCGGACTGGCGCGGCGGGTTGATCTGCCCGGCCGCGACGGCGTGCAGCAGGCTCAGCGTGTTCTCGGACAGCCCGAACGGCGGCTGGCCCTCGCAGGCCGCGTAGAGCGTCGAGCCGAGGGAGAAGACGTCGGACTCCGGCCCCGGCTCGCCGCCGATGGCGACCTCGGGGGCCAGGTAGGCGGGGGTGCCGGCGATCATCCCGGTCTTGGTGACCGTGACGTCGTCCTTGGCGCGGGAGATGCCGAAGTCGGTGATCTTCACGACGCCGTTGCCGCCGAGCAGGATGTTGCCCGGCTTGATGTCGCGGTGCACGATGCCGACCGCGTGCGCCTCGCGCAGCGCCGCGGCGACCTGGGCGCCGATGCGCGCCACCTCGGTCGGCGGCAGCGTGCGGCGCTCCTGCAGCACGGCGGCCAGGCTGGTGGAGTTGAGGTACTCCATGATCAGGCACGGCTGCCCGTTGTCGTCGGTGACGACGTCGAACACGGAGATCGCGTTGGGGTGGTGCAACCGGGCCGCGATCCGGCCCTCGCGCATCGTCCGCTGGCGGGCGTCCTCGGCGTCGTGCTGGTCCAGGTGCGGCTGGAGCAGGAGCTGCTTGATGGCCACGGTGCGGCCCAGGACCTCGTCGTGCGCCTGCCAGACGGCCCCCATCGCGCCCGTGCCGATCCGGCCGACGATGCGGTATCGATCGGCGACCAGACGACCCTCGTCGCTCACGCGACCTCCCTTTGGGCTCCGGCTTCACCAGGGCGTGCGGATCGGTGCCTGGTGACGCGGCCACGAGCACGCCGCTTCGCTGGAGCGTATGCACATGTCGTGGGCTCTGAGCCGGTTTTTCCGAGACCGGCCCGTGACAAGGCTAGGCGCTCACTCTGCGCACACGAATCCGGCACGGGCACTTGAACCAGGGGTGAAGGGGTGATCGCCGTGGGCTACATGTACTGGGCCGAGACCAGCTCGGCTTCGGTGATCAGCCCACCGGTGTCGGCCACCCGGAACAGCTGGGTGACGCGCACCAGCGCGCCGTCCGGCCGGTGCAGCGTCGCGACCGCGAGGATCGAGCCGTCCGGCTGCATCTGCGTGTCGGCTTCCTGGACGTCGATGGCGTCCATCGCGCTCCAGGTGCGGACCAGCTCGCCGGCCGTGCCGTCGACCAGCGCCGGGCTCAGCAGCGCCAGCGCGCCGGCCGAGTCGCGGGCGATCGCGGCGTAGAAGTCCTTGACGGCCTGGATCTTGCGGCTGGCGCTGCGCGCGTCGGCGGCCTTGTCCGGGACCGGGTCGGCCGCGGCCGGCGTGGGCTGGCTGCGGGGGGTGCCGCTCGCCGGCCGGGCGGACGGGGTGTCCTCGGCCTGCGACGTCGCGGGGCTGTGCCGTTCCGGCGCGCTGCCGCCGGCCTGGTGCTGCGGGACGGCGAGGCCGCCGAGCTCCGCGGCGCCGGTGAACCCGGCGGGCGTGGACTGGCCGCCGGACGGGGCGGCGGCGCGGTGCGAACTGGTCAGCATCGGCGCGGCGACCACGGCGCCGGCGACGAGCGCGCCCGCGGCGACCAGCCCGGTCAGCTTCGCGCGGCGCGCGAACCGGCTTTCCGGTTCGCCGGTCTCTTCGGCCTGCTCCGGCTCGCGGACCGGCTCGGTCCGGGCGGGCAGGAACCGCTGCGGGTCGCGGAAGACCTGCTCCAGGTGGTCGCGGTCGGCGTCGGCGACACCGTCCAGGATGTCGGCCGGGATGACGTCCTCGACGCGGACGGCGTGGGGTGACTCACGCCGTGTGCGCTGCCGATCAAGCACGAAAGTCCTCGCTCTGGGTTCCGGTGACGGGCACTCGGCCGTTCGGCCGGGCTCCCGTTGGTCCGGTCGGCCGACTCGTGGCCGGTTTCCGGATTCGTTGTCGTCAGGTAACCCTGTGCGGACGGCGACCACCAGGCTCTGTCGCCGGAATGCCGTCGCGATACGACGAGCGGCAGCTTATGTCACCCACCCGGACCAGGCATAACCGCTCGGCGCACCGCACGTGCATCAGAACGGGCGAACCGCACGTGCAGGTTCGGCTACTGGCCGTCAGCGGTGATCTTGTCGCCGTCGCCGAAGGTCAGTGTGCGTTCCTCGACCGTCTTGGTCCCGTCGGTGTGGGTGACCTCGACGGTGTTCACGGTGACGCCGCGCTGCTGGTCGATGCTGACCTTCTTGACTTCGAAGTAGGCGATGCCGGCGTACCGGTCGGCGAGCGCCTGCGGCCCCTGGTCGTGCAGCCGGCCGGTGGTCACCGACGACGCCGCGGCCGGGTCGGTGGTGACGGTGTTGAAGAACTTCTCCGAGTTGTCCCCCATGGTCTGGGCGTCCGGCGGGAAGGAGTACCACCACGGCGGCTTGACCGGCGTCTCGCGCTGGGCGGGCGTGACCGGCGGCTTCCGCGGCGTCGCGCTGGGGAGGGCGGGACCGGTGGTCGAGGTGCCGGGGGAGGCGGTGCCGGCGTCGGCCGGGGCAGTGGCGTCGTCGACCGGCCCGCCACCCCCGCCGCTCTGGGCCTTCCCGCTTTCCGGCGGCGCGGCGCTCTCCGGCCCGGCCCCGGATCCGCCCTCCGTGGGCGGCCGGTGTTCCCCGGTGGGATCGGCGATCGTCGGAACGCCCTGGTAGCCCGGCCAGGCACCCTGCACGGCCTGGTCCACCGGCGGCTTCCCGACGAGGAAGGACCCGGCGCACAGCAGCCCGACGACCACGGCACCGGACGCGCCGGTGGCGAACCAGGCCGCCTTCCGCCAGGTCTTCGGCGGGGTTACGGAGGCGGGCACGGACCCGATGGTGAAGCCGCCGAGGCCGTCGATGGGAGGAGCGGAGTAGACCCGGACGTCGTCTTCATCGAGGTCGACGCACCGGGGAGCGGGAGCGGCCAGCGAGACGCGCGTCCGCCGCGCGACCTGCTCGGCATGGGTCTCGGCGACCGGCGTTTCGTCCGGCTCGCTGTCATCGAGGTCGTCGGGCTCGTCGATCGGGAGACTCCCGTGCGCGGCCGGGAAGAGCGAAGCGGCGGGCCGCCGGTCACGCGGCTGCGGAAGGGGCAGCAGCCCGGAAACGGGCGCATCGGGCTCGTCGGTCACGCCCCGAAAAGGGCGGCTGTCCACCTCCGGCCCGGCCAGCCTTCCGGAGAAGCCGGAGACAGAGGTCTCGCCGGGGTATTGGTGGCAGCGCCCACCCGGAGCTTGGTGCGGCAGGGAATAGGCCTCGCCGGACCCGGATGAGAAGCCGGACTGCGGCAACTGGTAGGCCCCGCTCTCGGGCACCTCGCCGGGACGGCACCACAAGCCGGGCTGTGGCAATCGGTAGGCCCCGCCCTCGGGCACCTCGCCGGGCCGGCACCGCAAGCCGTTTTCAGGTGGCCGCAACGCATAGGCGCCACCCTCGGAAGCCTCGCCGGTCCTGTACCGAAGGCTTGGCTGCGGCAATCCGTGGGCCCTGCCCTCGGGCGCCAAGCCGGGCTCGGGCGGCCGCAACCCGTAGGCCCCGCCCGCCGGCGCGTGCTGCAGCCCCGGCTCCGGCGCACCGGCCGCGTGGTGCCGCACGGGGCGGTGCTGCGGCAGCGGTGGCGTCCAGCTCTCCGCGCCGCCGCTCCGGTGCCGCCCGGGATGAGCGGGCGCCGCACCGCGTCCGTGGAACTCCGTGCCTTGGCTCATGTGGGCTCGACCACCCGGCGGTGCGGTCCTGACGCCATCCGGCGGCACGACGACCCGATCGGAGCACCCTCACGCGCGGAATCCCGTTCGGAATACTGCGCAAATGCACGCGCACGCGACGGCAGGCGCGCGGGGCCGATGCCCCCGCGCGTCCCCCGGGCATCGCCCGACCCAGACGCAAGGGTCCTCACGACGTCAACCCTAGGAGCATCCGGTGGAGAAAGTCGCCCCCAAACCTGCAAGTTGCAGAGGTTTCACTCGGTCGGGCGCGACCGAACGGGCGATGGTGACGCTGCGAAGTTTCACGCAGCGCCATCGCCCCTGATCAGGGGTTTCAGCCTCCCGTGCGGTAACGGTCCCGCGTGGATTGCAGCGCCTTCGTCGCCACCACACCGCTACCCGCGGCGACGATGATCGCGAAGACGTCCAGCGTCGGTCCCCCGGCCGTGAGCAACCAGGCGAACAACGAGGCCGCGGTGGTACCGCCGGCAACGGCCCACCTGCTCTTGACGTACTGCGCGACCGGAGTGCCCCCGGCCCGCTTACCCGCCGCGTTGTTGAGCAACGCCAAATACCCCACATGGCCCAGCGCGGCCAGCACGCTCGCGAGCGCGACGATGACGGCGATGAGGTTCACGAGCCAGTCCATGGCTCCAGTCTGCCCGCACGGGGGCCGCCGGTGCCTCGGGGAAGTCCCCGAATTCGGGCAACCGTTACCGGCCGAGCCGCCCGCGGCCCAGGTTCAGCAGCGCCATGGCCAGCTGCCGGCCGTCCGGGCCGAGCTCGCGGTAGCGCGCGAGCACGTCCATCTCGCGGTTGTAGACGATGCGCGTGCCCCCCGCGGCCATCCGCGCGGCCCCGATCGTCTTGGACACCTCGACCCGGCGTTTGACCAGCCGCAGGATCTCCTTGTCCAGGTGGTCGATCTCCTGCCGGAGCGCCGCGATGTCGTCGCCGGCGGGGGTGTGTTCGGCGGGCTGGCCGTCGGCGTTCGTCGCGTGTGCGTTCATCGGGACCTCTTCCTCGAGACCCGGACCCGGCCCCGAGACGGCGACAGCCCCGGGGTCCGTGGACTCCGGGGCTGGCGTGATGGCGGTTCGGGCACTACGCGATCACGGGAGCCGGAGTCCGGGTCCCGTAAAAAAATCGCTCCGCGTGGTGCCGCATGAGATCAGTATGGCACAGCGGTGTGCGGCCGCTCCCGCACCGAGCGCACCCGGGCGTGCACCAGGAGGCTCACCCCGAGCCAGAAGAGCGGGAAGGCCGGCCAGAAGAACCCGGCGCCCAGCAGGACCCAGCGGATGATCACGAGCGCGGCGATCAGGGCGACGACGGCGACGTGGACGCGCAGCGCGGGGTGCCGCCGCAGCGCGGCCCGGCTCAACGGGAAACCGGGCGGCGGCGGCGCCGGCCGCGGCAGGTCGGCGGTCAGCGCGGCGAGTTCGTCGGTGAACCGCGCGGCGTAGACGCGGCTGAGGCGCTCTTCGACCTCGTCGAGGGTGAGCCGGCCTTCGGAACCGGCGGTCTGGACGGTGGTGGCGACGCGTTCGCGATCGGCGTCGGCGGCCCGGATCCGGGCGGAGCTGGTGTCTTCCATGTCCACCGATGCTCCGCGCGCGGGGGCCGCGGCGCGTCGGACGCCGGGCGACACCCGGCGGTACGCCCGCCGCCGTACGGGAACCGCGCCCGGACACACCCGACGACTTTGCCGGACCGGCACCCACCCGGGGTAGCGTGGACGCCACGATGGACACCCTCTTCGATCTCCCCGCCGCGACCCCTGTGCGCAAGCCCGCCGCCGGCGGGCAGGCCGAGCTGCTCGACGACCTCAACCCCGCCCAGCGCGAAGCCGTCACCCACGCCGGTGGCCCGCTGCTGGTGGTGGCGGGTGCGGGATCGGGCAAGACCCGGGTGCTGACCCGCCGGATCGCCTACCTGCTCGGGCAGCGCCGCGTGCATCCCGGCGAAATCATGGCGATCACGTTCACCAACAAGGCCGCCGCCGAGATGCGCGAGCGCGTCGCCGCCCTCGTCGGGCGCCGCGCGAACGCCATGTGGGTGTCGACGTTCCACTCGATGTGCGTGCGGATCCTGCGCCGTGAAGCCAAAACGCTGGACATGTCGTCGAGCTTCTCCATCTACGACTCCGACGACACCAAGCGGCTGATCACCCTGGTGGCCCGGGACCTCGACATCGACCCGAAGCGCTACGCCGCCCGCACGCTCGCCGTGCACATCTCGAACCTGAAGAACGAGCTGACCGACCCGGAGACCGCGGCGGCGAACGCGGGCAACGACCTCGAGCGCCGCGTCGCCGAGGTCTATGGCGAGTACCAGCGGCGGCTCAACCAGGCCAACGCCTTCGACTTCGACGACCTCATCATGCGCACGGTGTCGCTGCTGCAGGCCTTCCCGGACGTCGCCGAGTACTACCGGCGGCGCTTCCGCCACGTGCTGGTCGACGAGTACCAGGACACGAACCACGCGCAGTACACGCTGGTCCGCGAGCTGGCCGGGACGGCGCCGGACGAAGCCGGTGTCGAGCCGGCCGAGCTGGTCGTCGTCGGTGACGCGGACCAGTCGATCTACGCCTTCCGCGGCGCGACGATCCGGAACATCGAGGAGTTCGAGCGGGACTTCCCGAACGCGCACACCATCCTGCTGGAGCAGAACTACCGCTCCACGCAGACGATCCTGTCCGCGGCCAACGCCGTCATCGAGCGGAACCCGAACCGCCGCGCCAAGCGGCTGTGGACGGATTCGGGCGACGGCGAGAAGATCGTCGGCTACGTCGCGGACAACGACCACGACGAAGCCGCGTTCGTCGCGGGCGAAATCGACGCGCTGGCGGAGAAGGGCGAAGCCGACTACTCCGACGTCGCCGTCTTCTACCGCACCAACAACCAGTCCCGCGTCTTCGAAGAGATCTTCATCCGGCTCGGCCTGCCGTACAAGGTCGTCGGCGGCGTGCGGTTCTACGAGCGGCGCGAAGTCCGCGACATGATCGCTTACCTGCGCGTGCTGGCGAACCCGGAGGACACGGTCAGCCTGCGGCGCGTGCTGAACGTGCCCAAGCGCGGCATCGGCGACCGCGCCGAAGCCGTCGTGGCGACGCACGCCGAGCGCGAGCGGATCTCGTTCGCGCAGGCGCTGCGGGACGCCGTCGAAGGCAAGGTGCCGCTGCTGAACCCGCGCTCGGTGAAGGCGATCGGCGGGTTCGTCGCCATGCTCGACGAGCTGGGGACGCTGGTTTCGGACGGCGCCGAGGTGCACGACGTCCTGGAAGCCGTGCTGGACAAGACCGGCTACCGCGTCGAGCTCGAGGAGTCGGAAGACCCGCAGGACCACACGCGGGTGGAGAACCTGGACGAGCTCGTCACCGTGGCCCGGGAGTTCACCGAGATCACCGCCGAGGTGGTCGCGGACGAGAACGCCGAGCTGGTCGTCGAAGAAGGCGTTCCGGCGCCGGGCTCGCTGCCGGCGTTCCTCGAGCGCGTGTCGCTGGTCGCGGACGCGGATTCGGTGCCTTCGCCCGACGGCGGCGAGGAAGGCGACGGCGGCGCGGGCGTGGTCACGCTGATGACCGTGCACACCGCGAAGGGCCTGGAGTACCCGGTGGTGTTCTGCACCGGCTGGGAGGACGGCGTCTTCCCGCACATGCGCGCGCTGGGCGACCCGACGGAGCTGGCCGAGGAACGGCGGCTCGCGTACGTCGCGATCACGCGGGCCAGGAAGCGGCTGTACGTCTCGCGCGCGATCACGCGCTCGGCGTGGGGCCAGCCGTCGATGAACCCGGCGTCGCGGTTCCTCGACGAGCTGCCGCCGGACCTGGTCGACTGGCGGCGGCTGGAGCCGTCGAGCAGCGGCTTCGGCTCGTTCGGTTCCGGTTCCCGCGGCACCCCGCGGGCGGCGACCACCTGGGGCGGCCGGCGGACTTCGTCGCCGTCTTCGTCGGGAACGCCGTCGTTCGGCAAGGGCTGGAAGGACACGG
The DNA here is from genome assembly GCF_053601215.1 of Amycolatopsis sp. NPDC004772. Lineage (NCBI taxonomy): Bacteria > Bacillati > Actinomycetota > Actinomycetes > Pseudonocardiales > Pseudonocardiaceae > Amycolatopsis > Amycolatopsis sp. NPDC004772. The sequence goes on along the minus strand of NZ_JBSGBK010000043.1, from coordinate 51,131 downwards.
TGGCGCTGAAGCTGGACGTCGGCGACCGCGTCAGCCACGACAAGTACGGCCTCGGCACGGTGATCTCCTGCGACGGCGTGGGCCCCCGCGCGACGGCCACGATCGACTTCGGCCAGGCGGGCAAGGTCCGTCTGATGCTCATCGGCAGCGTCCCGATGGTGAAGCTCTAGCCCGGCCGCCACTCGTCCGAGTGATTCCGGCGGCGATCTCCTCGATCGCCGCCGGAATCGTCGTACCCGCCCGGTACAACTGACCCCGTCATCGAACAAAGGTTCGACGGAGGGAGTAGCGTGGTGTGGACGCGGTGCTGTTTGGTCTTCTGGCCGAAGGGGTACAGAAATACCTGCGAGGAGTCCTGGGGTCGACGGTTCCGGATCGGGGTCGGGAGCCTTCGGGGGCTTCAGGAAATCCTTCGCCTGCGGGAGCGGAGGCGTGCCGGCTGGCCGCCGCCTGGCGAGCGTTGCTCAGGCAGCACGAGCTCGGCGCGGACGGGCGTTGTGTCACCTGCGGCCGGGGACGCCGCTGGACGACCAGGGCCCGGAGTGCCGCGCGTGTCCGCTCCGCGGGGGGCGCAGGGGGAGTTGTGCCCTGGGGCTGGCTGCCGGTCCGCCGCCCGGCGGAGCTGTGCACGGTGTGGCAGATCGCGGTGGCGTACTTCATCCGCCGTTCACCGGGTGGACAGCGGTAGGTCGTTTCGGGCGCTGAGGCGCCTGTGGACGGCGTTTGACGGCCCGGGAGTGGTTCGGGTCGTCTCGCGGCTCTCGGCTCGATCTGGCGCGCTTCTGGCGATGCGTGTGATCGGCAGCGGCCTCGACGGCTTCCGCGCGGCTTGTGCCCGCGGGGATGCGGTCTCGCCGGAATCGCTTGGCGCGGCCCGCACCCGTGGAGATGTGCCCTCGCCGGAACCGCTTGGTGCGGCCCGTGTTCGCGACGAAGCGCCCTCGCCGAACCAGCGCGTTGCCATCCGGCTTTCACCCGCTGGCCAAGACTTACCCGATCCGGGCGTTTGTGTTTGGCCCTTAGCGGTGAACCCTGATCTCGTGACCGGTTCCAGCACCCGAGCGGCTCGGCGGAGCGCGTGCCTTGAGCGCCCTTCGCCGGGTGCGCCCGCCTGCGCTGTCCCGGCCGGAGCGAACGCTCGCTCTACGGCCGGGGTCCCGCTGCTGGTGCCTGCTCCCGCGAAGGGAGCGAACGGATCAGAGAACGATGCCGCGCGCGGCCAGCCAGGGCCGGGGGTCGATCTTCTTGGTGCCGTTCTGCCACACCTCGAAGTGCAGGTGCGGGCCGGTGCTCTGGCCGCGGTTGCCGATCTCGGCGATCTGCTGGCCGCACTTGACCTTCTGCCCCTCCTTGACGGAGAAGCTGTTCATGTGGCCGTAGACCTGGATCGTGCCGTCGTCGAGCTGGACCCGCACCCAGAGGCCGAAACCACTGGCCGGCCCGGCCTCGATCACGGTGCCGTCCGAGGCGGCGTAGATCGGGGTGCCGATCGAGTTGGCGATGTCGATGCCGAGGTGGCTCGTGCCCCACCGGGCACCGAAGCCCGAGGTGAAGGTGCCGTGCGCGGGCAGGCAGGTCTTCGGGCGAGCGGCTTCTTCGGCGGCCTTCTTGGCGGCGTCGGCTTCGCGCTGCTCGCGGGCCTGCGTGACAGAAGCGCTGTCAGCGAGCTTCGCGGCTTCGGCGGAGGCATCGACGGCGTGGCCGGTCGGCAGGAGTTCCGGAGCACCCCCGGAGCCCGCACCCCCCGCGGTCAGCGAAGCGCTGGCGTCCTGGCTGTTGGCCAGGGGGGTGACGGCGGTGTTCGAGTCGGTGACTGTCTTGAGGGTCGAGCCCGCAGCAGCGGCGGCGAACGCACCAGCCGCAACAGCGGCAACCACGACACGGCCGCGCAGGGCCGAAGAGGGCGGGGCGATGCGGTGCGCACCCCGGACACGGACGACCGCGCCTTCGAGCGCGTCCTTCAGTGCCGGGGAAGGAGCTTGGCCGCCGGGGGAGCGGTGTGAAGCCAAGACAGGGCCTTCCATCGTCGGGGAGCCGGGTCGAGGACTGCGGGCGGGGGAACCCGGTGAGCCAACCTCGGGGGTGGTTTGCTCGGCGTCCTACTTCGTGACCTGACTGTAATGGGGACCCCGGGACAGTAACGAAGGGGTACCGCTGTCGGCAAGACGTGCCCCCTCGGTCGGCCGATCGGGTGGAGCCGACACCCCGCTCACCTGTGGAGATCACCCAAAGTTAGAGGGGGTTTACGGCGTTCGGTGTGACTTGCCTTACAGGCTGAGAGGGTGGTGAAGACCCGCCAGAGGGCCCAACGGAGGTCTCGGAGGCCCCGAAGCCCGGAATAACGAATTGCAACGCGGGGTTGAAGCACCTTCGACGACTCGCGCCCGCCAACGGGTCCGCCGCGGTCCGAACTTGCTAGCGTCGCGGGCAACATGCCCCCACGCGCAGAGCCCCCCACCGGAAGCACCCCCGACCCCCGCCGAGAACCCCCGGCGCGAGGCAAGGGCGAAGCGGCCCAGAGCCCGCCCGACACCGGTCCAGCCGAGCCGAACCCGCATGCGGAAGGCCAGAGCGCCCCGCAGCCAGACGCCCCCACGCGCCCGGTACCGGCTGCCGGTGAGGCGTCCAGCGCGCGAGAAAAATCTCCCGAATCCGACGCCCCGACGAGCCCCGTCCCCGCCGCGGCACGTATACCCGTCGTGCCCGAAAAATCCCCAAAGCCTCCGCGCGCCTCCGCCAACCCCGCCTCACCCCCCGCCGGGGCCGAAAGTCCGGCGCGCCCCACCACCGGCAAAGCCGCAGCCGCCGAGTCCCCGACGGGCGCCGGCCGAGCCGGAAGCCCGGCGCACGCCACCCCTGGCGAGCCGGCCGCCCGGGCCGCCCGGGCCGGAAGCCCTATGCGCCCAGCCACTGGCGAAGCCGCATCCGGCGAGGCTGCCGCTGGGGCCGGAAGCCCCGCGCCCCCCACCTCCGGCGAAGCCGCAGTCGGCGAGTCCCCCGCCGGGGCCGGCCGAGCCGGAAGCCCCGCGCGCCCCACCTCCGGCAAAGCCGCATCCGGCGAGTCGCCCGCCCGGGCCAGCCGAGCCGAAAACCCAGCGCGCCGCACCTCCGGCGAAGCCGCATCCGGCGAGCCTGCCGCCCGGGCCGGAAGCCCCGCGCGCCCCACCTCCGGCAAGGCCGCATCCGGCGAGCCCGCCGCCCATGCCGGCCGAGCCGGAAACCCAGCGCACCCAGCCCCCGGCGAGCCCGCCGCCCAGGCCGGCCGAGCCGGAAGCCCGGCGCACCCAACCCCCGGCGAGCCCGCCGACCCCTGGGCCGACGAAACCCACCCCTCCACCGCCCTGAAAACCGCCCTCACCCTGGCCGCCCTCGGGGCCGTCGCCCTCACTGCCGCCGCGTTCGTCCCCGTCTCGCCCGCCGCCGCGCCCGGGTTCACCAGCTGGCCGTGGCTCGCCCTCCTCGCCATCGCTCCCGCGGCCGCCGCCGTCTGGTTCGCCGTCAAGAACAAGCCCGGCGTGGGCGGCGGCCTCGTCCTCGGCCTGGCCGCCCTCGCTCCCGGCCGGCTCGTCCTCGACCTCCAGTTCGCCGCCAACGGCCCCCTCACCATCCGGCCCGAGCTCTACCTGCCCGACCGGTTCCTCGGCAGCTCCGCCGTCGGCGCCGGCTTCTGGCTGCTCGTCGCCGGGCACCTCCTGACCGCGGCCGCCGGTGTCGGCGCCTGGCAGGCCCTCCGGAACCACGACGAACCCGAACGACGGCGCTGGCGGCTGCTCGTCCCGCTGCTCGCCGTCGTCGCCGGGGCCGGGCTGCTCACCGCGCCCGTCCACTCCGACAACGGTTTCCTCCTCGCCCGCGCCGCCTTCGAAGGCCCCTGGCCCGCTCTCGGCGGCTACCTCCTCCTCGCCGCCGCCCTGCCGTTGGCCGCCGCGCTCGCCCTCGCCGCTCCGGCCGAGCAGGTCGCCCGGGGTGCGCTCGGCGGGCTCGCCGCCGGGGCCTTCGCCGTCGCCGCGCCGCCGGTTCTCGCCGGGCTCTTCCGCGCCGACCTGCACGTCACCTGGGGCCCCGCCCTCGCCCTCGTCGCGACGGCGATCATCGCCGGTCTCGCTGGCACGCGGCTCACCGAAAGCACCAAGAAGGCCGAGACCGGCGACGCCAAGCTCCCCGGCCTCTTCTGGTGGCGGCTCACCACCGGCGTCCTCGGCCTCGCCACCGCGGCCGCCGCGCTGATCGGCGCCTTCGCCCCGCAGGTCGCCGTCACGGCGCTGAACCCGGGCGCGGTCACGCCGGTCAGCGCCGCCGCGGACAGTCCCGCACGCTGGTTCTTGCTCGTCGCCGCCCTCGTGCTCGCCGTTCCCGCGGCGGGCGTGCTCGTCCCGAGAACCGCCGCGGTCGCGCGGCCGGTGCTCGGGGTCGCCTGGGCCGGAATCGTCCTGGCCGGCACGGCCGTCCTCAACACGGCCCTGACCGCCACCCAGGCCGGCAACCTCGCCGGCTTCGGGGGCACCGCCGCGCCCGTCTTCACCTACGACCTCGGCGCCGGCGCAGCCTGGACGTTCGCCGCGCTCGTGCTCGCCGCCCTGGCCGCACTCGCCGCCGCGGGAACGGGAGTCGTCGAACGCGAAGACGCGGGGCAAGGGACAACCCAGAGCAACGTCCTGACCCCGGTGGCGGCCGGCGCAATCTTGGCGGTCGCGGCGTTCGGATTGCCGGTCTTCGCCGTCCCCGGTTACGTCGCCGCGGGCTTGTGGTCCAACCTCGACACGCCATCGTGGGGCCTGCTGACGGCGGCCGCGGTGGTAGTCGGCGCCGCCGCACTCGCGACGCGATCCCGCCCAAAGCCCGCGGCCGCTCTGCTCGCGGGAGCGGCCGTGCTCACCGCCCTGCACGCCGCAGAGTTGCCACTAGTCGGCGGCGCACTGGGCGGCGCCAGCCCGGCCACCGGCTTCTGGGTCGCGCTCGCCGCAACGGCCGCGCTCCTGCTCGCCGCCGGAATGGCCGCAGCCGGGGACCGCCGTGCACGCTGACGGGCCGAAGGCATCCAGCCCCCGGCCCCCAGCCGACGCCACACCCCCCAGCCAGCCGCCCGCCGACACCGCACCCCGCGCACGCCTCCGCGTCCTGCTGGTCGAGTTCAAAAGACCCGACCCATCCGCCATCAAGCTCGCCCGCACCCTCCGCGACGAAGGCATGGAAGTCATCCACGCCGGCCCCCTGGACACCCTCGACCAGCTCCGCGCCACCGCCGACCAAGAAGGCCCCGATGCCGTCGGCGTGCTCGGCGCAGGACCCCCGCCCGGGCTGGCCGAGGCCTTGAACGGCGTTCGGATCCTCCCCACCCAAGACCCCGAAAATGCCCTGGAATGGTTGCGCGGTGGGCGGTCTCACACCTCGGGAACACCGTCTGACCGCGGACGGTGACCGACTTCACCAGGTGCGGAGTCCCCTGCGTCTGCGCAGGTCGCTAACCTCGACTGGTCCGACAGCGCGGTCCGGCAACGGACCACCACAGTGGCGTGTCGTCAGGAGACTGGAGTAGTGGACCTCTACGAGTACCAGGCGAGGGATCTCTTCGCCGCCCACGGAGTACCGGTTCTGCCGGGCTCGGTGGCTAGCACCCCCGAAGAAGCCAAGACCGCCGCGGAGCAGATCGGCAACCAGGTCGTCGTCAAGGCGCAGGTGAAGGTCGGCGGCCGCGGGAAGGCGGGCGGCGTCAAGCTGGCCCAGACGCCGGACGAGGCGAAGGAGAAGGCGGAAGCCATCCTCGGCCTCGACATCAAGGGCCACATCACGCGTCGCGTGCTGGTGGCCGAAGCCTCGGACATCGCGTCCGAGTACTACTTCTCCTTCCTGCTGGACCGCGCGAACCGCACGTTCCTGGCGATGGCGTCCTCCGAGGGCGGCATGGAGATCGAGCAGCTCGCGGTCGAGCGCCCCGAAGCGCTCGCGAAGATCCCGGTCGACGCGATCGCCGGTGTCGACAAGGCGAAGGCGCTCGAGATCCTGAAGGCCGGCAACTTCCCGGCCGACATCATCGACGAGGCCGCCGACGTCGTGGTGAAGCTCTGGGAGACCTTCGTCTCCGAGGACGCCACCCTCGTCGAGGTCAACCCGCTGGTCCGCGACCCGCAGGACAAGATCATCGCCCTCGACGGCAAGGTCACCCTCGACGAGAACGCCGACTTCCGCCAGCCGGGCCACGAGGCCCTGGTGGACAAGGACGCCGAGAACCCGCTCGAGGCGAAGGCCAAGGCCAAGAACCTCAACTACGTCAAGCTCGACGGCCAGGTCGGCATCATCGGCAACGGCGCGGGCCTGGTCATGTCCACTTTGGACGTCGTGGCGTACGCGGGTGAGAAGCACGGCGGCGTGAAGCCGGCGAACTTCCTCGACATCGGCGGCGGCGCGTCGGCCGAGGTCATGGCGGCCGGGCTGGACGTCATCCTCAACGACACCGACGTCAAGAGCGTCTTCGTCAACGTCTTCGGCGGCATCACCGCCTGCGACGCGGTGGCGAACGGCATCGTCGAGGCCCTGAAGATCCTGGGCGACGAGGCCACCAAGCCGCTGGTCGTCCGCCTGGACGGCAACAACGTCGTCGAGGGTCGCCAGATCCTGGCCGACGCGAACCACCCGCTGGTCACCGTGGTGGACACAATGGACAACGCGGCCGACAAGGCTGCCGAGCTCGCCGCGGCAGGTGCGTGAGATGTCGATCTTCCTGAACGAGAACAGCAAGGTCATCGTCCAGGGGCTCACCGGCTCCGAGGGCATGAAGCACGCCACCAAGATGCTGAAGTCCGGCACGAACATCGTGGGCGGCGTCAACGCCCGCAAGGCCGGCCAGACCGTCACCATCGAGGGCAAGGACCTCAAGGTCTTCGGCACCGTCGAAGAGGCCATCAAGGAGACCGGCGCCGACGTGTCGGTCATCTTCGTGCCGCCGAAGTTCGCCAAGGACGCGGTCATCGAGGCGATCGACGCCGAGATCCCGCTCGCCGTGGTGATCACCGAGGGCATCCCGGTGCACGACTCGGCCTACTTCTGGGCCCACGCCGTCGCCAAGGGCGGCACCACCCGGATCATCGGCCCGAACTGCCCCGGCGTGATCAGCCCGGGCAAGTCGAACGCCGGCATCATCCCGGCCGACATCACCGGCCCCGGCTCCATCGGCCTCGTGTCGAAGTCCGGCACGCTGACCTACCAGATGATGTACGAGCTGCGGGACATCGGCTTCTCGACCGCGGTCGGCATCGGCGGTGACCCGATCATCGGCACCACGCACATCGACGCCCTCGAGGCGTTCGAGGCCGACCCCGAGACCAAGGTCATCGTGATGATCGGCGAGATCGGCGGCGACGCCGAAGAGCGCGCCGCGGCCTACATCAAGGAGAACGTGACGAAGCCGGTCGTCGGCTACGTCGCGGGCTTCACCGCGCCCGAGGGCAAGACCATGGGCCACGCCGGCGCCATCGTCTCCGGCTCCTCCGGCACGGCTGCCGCGAAGAAGGAGGCCCTGGAGGCCGCCGGCGTCAAGGTCGGCAAGACCCCGAGCGAGACCGCCGTCCTCGCACGTGAGCTGTACAACAACCTGGGCTGAGCCCGGGAAAGTAACTCCTGGTAGGACCGGCCACCCGGGTGGGTGGCCGGTCCTCCTTCGTTCCGGTAGGAAACCGGGCGAGGTATTCACACGTCTGGTGGGCTGGCGGCCGCGGAGTGCGCTAGCGTTCTGCGCACACCAGCCGCCTCGTCTTTCCCCGGGCGCCCGTGCGCGCCCGGGGTGCCGGTCGAACCGACAGGAGTGCATCCGATGACCTTCCCCAGCGGTGGGCCCGGCTACCCCCAGCAGGGTGGCGGCCAGCAGCCCCCCGGACCGCCGTCCAGTGGCTTCCCGGCGCAGCAGCAGCCGCCGCACTCGCACCAGGCGTCCGCCGGTGGCGCGGGCCTGCCGCAGAACCTGCCGCTGCTGCTCGCCCTGGTCGTCGCCGGCCTCGGCCTCGTGCAGTACTTCCTCGGCTTTTCCGACAACGGCGAAGTCGGCCTCGGCGGGACGTTCCTGCTCGGCGGCGGCCTGCTCGCCGGGATGACCGCGCTGCCCAAGGGCCCGAAGACGCTGCCGTTCGCGGCGCTGTTCAGCGTCCTCGGCGCGCTCGAGGTCCTGGACACCCTGGTCGGGATGCAGACCTCGCCCGGCATCGTCACCGTCATCCTGATCCTGGGCATCCTGCAGATGCTCGCCGCGGTCGCCGCGCTGCTGATCGCGCACGACGTCATCAAGCCGCCGGCGCCGAAGCCCGCCGCGCCCTCCTACGGCGGCCAGTACGGCCAGCCGGGCCAGCAGCAGTACGGCCAGCAGGGCCAGCCCGGCCAGCAGTTCGGCCAGCAGGGCCACGGCCCGGTCGCCCCGACCGGGGAGCCGTCGGCGCCGTTCTCGCAGCCGGGCCAGTACGGCTCGCCCAACCCGCCGTCGACCACCCCGCCGCCGGGCCAGCAGGCCACCACTTACGCCCCGCAGCAGGGCTCGTTCTTCCAGCAGCCGCCGCCGGAGAACCCGGGCACGCCGCCCGGCGGCTTCGGCAAGTCGAACTGACGCAGCCCCACCCCGGACACCCGCTGTGACGCTCCGTGTCACAGCGGGTGTTTCGCGTCCGGGGCTACCCGACCGGGTGAGCTCCCGCGCCCGGCGGCGGCGTGGCTCTCCCGAACGGAGCAGCCCGGATGTCAGGGTGCGGATCATGGACCTGCTCACCGAAGAACCCCACCCGCCGGGTGACGAGGTGGGCGCACCCGAACCCGTCCGCGTGTCCCGGGTGCGGGTGCTGCTGGCCGCCGCCCTCGGCCCGCTGGTCACCGGCTACGCCGCCGTCGCGACCGTGCTGACCCTCGTCGCCCTCACCGCCGGCCGCGCCGCCTTTTCCGACACCGGTGTGCTGCTCGCCGCCGGCCCCGGCTGGCTCGCCGCGCACCAGGTGCGCCTCGGCATCGCCGGCCACCCGCTCGGGATGCTCCCGCTACTGCCGACGCTGGGCGTGGTCGCGCTGGCCGCGCGGACGGCGTCCGGCGCCGCCCGCCGCCTCGGCTGCCGGTCGTTCCGGGAAGCCCAGCCGGTGCTGCTCACGATCACCGGCGCGCACGCGGTGTTCGGGCTCGTCATCGCCTTCTGCGCGCAAGGCTCGTCGGTGACGGCGAACCCCTTCGCCGCCTTCGTGGTCCCCGGCCTGCTCGCCGGAGCGGCCTCGGCCGCCGGCATCACCCGTTCGTGCGGGCTGCCGGACGCCGTCGCGGACCGCCTCGACCCGCTCGCGCTGCGCGGGCTGCGCGTCGGCGCGATGAGCCTGGCCGTCCTGGTGGCCTGCGGTGCCGCCGTCTTCACCGTCGCGACCGCGCTGTCGTGGGCGACGGTGTCCGACACGTACGAACCCGGGCTCGGCACCAGTTCCGGGCTCTTCCTGCTCTCGCTGCTGTATCTGCCCAACGCCGTGACGGCCGCGCTGTCCTTCGTCACCGGGCCCGGGTTCTCGATCGGGCCGCTCACCGTCGGCATGTTCGGCTACCGCGGCGGCGCCGTACCCGCCGTCCCGCTGCTCGGCGGGCTGCCCGAGCACCACGCGGCCTGGTGGCCGGCGCTGCTGGTGCTGCCCGCCGCGGCCGGCGCGCTGGCCGGCTGGTCGCTCCGCAAGGTGGACGCCGATCCGGCGCAGCGCATCCGCGCGGTCGCGGTCGCCGGAGCCGTCGTCGCGCTCGGCTGCGTCGTGCTGGGCACGCTCGCCGGCGGACGGCTCGGCGACGGCCCGTTCGACCCGGTGAGCGTCCCCGTCGGCGTCGCCTCGGTCGTCGCGTTCTGCTGGATCGTCATCCCGGGATCGTTCGTCGCGTTTTTCGCCGGCGAGCACGAGCCGCCCGCTCCGCCGCCCGAAGCGCTCGAAGACAACGAAGCCTTCCAGGACGCCGACGACATCGACCCCGAGGAAGCGTCCGAAGCCGTCGAGGAACTCGAAGCAGCCGGAGAGCCGTCCGAAGAGGACGACGAGTTTTCCGCCGAGGACGCCGAATTCGAAGCCGAGGCCGACGCCGAACTCGGCCTCGACGAACCCGCCGAAACCGCTCCCGGCCCGGACGAGGCTGTGACCGGAGGCACCGAGACCTGCGGCGACGTCGAGCCGGACGAGGGCGACCGTTAGGGTTTACGTGACCTGGTGAAGCGCCGTGCGCCCGGCTGCGCACCGCCCGCGGCAAGGAGCCCGCTCTGTCTCAACGGTTGGAGCTGCCCACCCCGGTGAAGCTCGTCGTGCTCGCGTCGGGCTCCGGCACCCTCCTGCAGGCGGTGCTGGACGCCACCGGCCGGTCCGGCTTCCCGGCCAAGGTCGTCGCCGTCGGCGCCGACCGCACCGGCATCGAAGCCCTCACCCGCGCCGAGCGCCTGAGCATCCCGTCCTTCACCGTCCGCGTCGCCGACCACCCCGACCGCGCCGCGTGGGACAAGGCGCTGACCGAGGCCGTCGCGGCGTACCGGCCCGACCTCGTGGTCTCGGCCGGGTTCATGAAGATCCTCGGCGAGCAGTTTCTCGGCCGCTTCACGGTGATCAACACGCACCCCGCGCTGCTCCCGTCCTTCCCCGGGATGCACGCGGTCCGCGACGCCCTCGAAGCCGGCGTCAAGGTCACCGGCTCGACCGTGCACTTCGCGGACGCCGGGGTCGACACCGGGCCGATCATCGCCCAGGAAGCGGTCGTCGTGGAGCACGACGACGACGAAGACGTCCTGCACGAACGGATCAAGGCCGTCGAACGCAGGCTGCTGGTGGAAACGATCGAGCGACTCGGCCGCGGTGGCTGCACCGTGGACGGACGAAAGGTGACATTTCGTGAGCACTGACCTGGGACGGCGCCCGGTCCGCCGGGCGCTGATCGGCGTCTCGGACAAGGCGGGCCTCCTGGACCTCGCGACCGGCCTGCACGCGGCCGGCGTCGAGATCGTCTCCACCGGCGGGACGGCGAAGGCCATCGCCGACGCCGGTGTCCCGGTCACGCCGGTCGAGCGGGTCACCGGCTTCCCGGAGTCGCTGGACGGCCGCGTCAAGACGCTGCACCCGAACGTGCACGCCGGCCTGCTGGCCGACCAGGGCAACCCCGACCACGTCGAGCAGCTGCGGAAGCTGGACATCGCGGCGTTCGACCTGCTGGTCGTGAACCTGTACCCGTTCGCGCAGACGGTCGCGTCCGGCGCGAGCCCCGAGGACTGCGTCGAGAACATCGACATCGGCGGCCCGGCGATGGTCCGCGCCGCGGCGAAGAACCACGGCAGCGTCGCGGTCGTCGTCGACCCGGCGAGCTACGGCTGGGTGCTCGAGCGCGTCGCCGACGGCGGCTTCGAGTTCGAAGACCGCAAGCGCCTCGCGGCCCGGGCGTACGCGCACACGGCGGCGTACGACACGGCTGTCGCTTCGTGGTTCGCCTCCGCGTACGCGCCCGCGGACGACGCCGGCTTCCCGGACTTCCTCGGCGCCACCTGGGAACGCGCCGACGTCCTGCGCTACGGCGAGAACCCGCACCAGAAGGCCGCGCTCTACAAGAGCCAGAACCCGGGCCTGGCGCACGCCGAGCAGCTGCACGGCAAGGCCATGTCCTACAACAACTACGTCGACACCGACGCCGCTCGCCGCGCCGCGTACGACTTCGCCGAGCCCGCCGTCGCGATCATCAAGCACGCCAACCCGTGCGGCATCGCGATCGGCGCGGACATCGCCGAGGCGCACCGCAAGGCCCACGCCTGCGACCCGGTCTCGGCCTACGGCGGCGTCATCGCGACGAACCGGCCGGTCAGCCGCGAGGCCGCCGAGCAGATCGCCGAGGTCTTCACCGAGGTCGTGCTGGCCCCCGACTTCGACGCCGAAGCCCTGGAAATCCTGCAGCGCAAGAAGAACATCCGCCTGCTGAAGCTGCCGGCGGCCCCGGCGTTCCCGGTCGAGTTCCGGCCGATCTCCGGCGGCGTCCTGCTGCAGACGGCCGACGCGATCGACGCCGACGGCGACGACCCCGCCAACTGGACGCTCGCCACCGGCACCGCGGCCGACGAGCAGACCCTGCGCGACCTCGAGTTCGCGTGGCGGTCGCTGCGCGCGGTCAAGTCCAACGCGATCCTGCTGGCCGCCGACGGCGCGACCGTCGGCGTCGGCATGGGTCAGGTCAACCGGGTCGACTCGTCGCGGCTGGCGGTCTCGCGGGCCGGCGATCGGGCCAAGGGCTCGGTCGGCGCGTCGGACGCGTTCTTCCCGTTCCCGGATGGCCTGGAGGTGCTGGTCGAGGCGGGTGTCCGCGCGATCGTGCAGCCCGGCGGCTCGGTCCGCGACGCCGAAGTCATCGCGGCCGCGGAGAAGGCGGGCGTCACGATGTACCTGACGGGGACGCGCCACTTCGCGCACTGACCCCCGCGCTTCGAGAGGGAGGGCTCGATGCAGCAACCGCCGTACGGCCACGGTCAGCAGGGGTACCCGGGCTATCCGCAGCAGCAGCCCGGGTACCCGCAGCAGCCCGGGTACCCGCCCCCGCAGGGCTATCCACCGCAGGGCTACCCGCCTGGCTACCCGCTCGCGGGGTACGGGGCGCCGGTGCCGCCGCCGAAGAAGAAGCGGACGGGGCTGGTCTTCGGCATCATCGGCGGCGTCGTCGTGCTGCTCGGCGCGGGCATCCCGCTGAGCATCGTGGCGAGCGACTACTACGCGAGCACCGGCGCGGCGCCGTCGTCGTCGCCGGTGCCCGCCGAGTGCCAGGTCCCGGCGCCGGTGCTGGAGAAGGCGGGCTTCCCGAGCTTCGTCCTGGCCGGTCAGGGCACCGAGGACCTGCCGGGCATCAAGCAGCAGGGCTGCAGCTGGAAGCCGGGGCCGGACGAGAACGTCCGCGACGCCACCATGCACGTCCAGATCACCCGGTACTCCGGGGAGAGCGCGCGCGAGCAGGCGAACGACCTGTTCACGCCGAAGGCGCCGCCGATCCCGCCGACGGAGGTGCGCGGCCTCGGCGACAAGGCCCTGCTGGTCCGGCTGGCCACCGACAGCGCGTTCAGCGGCTCCGAACTGCACGTCCTGAAGGGCACGACCGTCGTCGTCCTCGAGGTGTCCGGCTGGGACAAGGGGTTCTTCTCGAACTCGCCGATGCCGCAGCAGGAAACCGACGCCGCCGTGCAGGCGGTCGGCGCGGAGATCGTCAAGAAGCTGGCGCGCTAGGCGGGCGCGGGCAGCGCCTTGCAGAGCGCGACCGGGAACTTCGGTGCGGCCGCCAGGAGCTCCGCGCAGCCGGCGGAGTGCGCCTGCGCGAACGACGTCCACCCCGCGTCGCTCCAGCGGAAAGCACTGCGGGCGCCCGCGAGGTCGACGATCAGCCACGACGGGTCGCAGGCGCGGGTGGTGCCCGGGCCCGCGGCGCCGGCAGCGGACACCGCGGCGCCGATCCACGCCGGGTCGCAGTGGTCGGCGGGCGGGGCACAGGCGCCCTGGCGGTCGCAGTGGCCCCAGCCCGCGCCGAGCTTGTGCCAGGCGTTGCCGGTGTCGGCGTTGAGGATGACCGTCCGGTCCGCGATCGGGTCCGCCGTCGTCAGCGGGACCTCCGCGGGCACCTTGTCCTGGCAGCCGCCCGCCGCGGGGCGCGTCGAGTAGACGACGTCGGCGCGGATGTCGGTCTTCGCCTCCACGACCTGTTCGATCCGCGGTTCGCGGACGCAGCCGGGGTCCTTGCCGGGCAGCGCGACCTGCACGAACAGGCTGTGGTCGTCCGAGCCGGGGCGGATCCCGGTGACGTCGGCGCGGAACGAGCGCCACTCCGCGCCGATGGTCGTCGGCGCCGGGGCCGCGGCCGTGGCGCCGGGCACCCCGCAGGCCGCCGTTCCCATCGCCGCCAGCACGCCGACGACCGCCAGGATCGGCCGTCTCAGCGGTCCTGTCATCGCCACCCCCCGAAGTCCACCGGGGAATCTAGCCGACGCCGCAGCGTCAGGCGGCCGGACCGGGTTTTTCGCTGAGGGTGACGTCCTTCTCCAGGTAGACCGCGTCGCGGATGTGGCCATCGGCGGCGGGCGCGTCGGTGAGCCGGTAGCCGGCCCGCTGGTACATGGCGATGTTGCGAGCGCTGCGCGCCCCGGTGAAGAGGACGAACCGGCGGGCTTCGGCGGGCGCGTGCGCTTCGGCGTGGGCGAGCAGCCGGCGGCCCAGCCCGCGCCCGGCGAGGTCCGGGGCGACCATCAGCCTGCCGAGTTCCCAGCGGTCGCCCTCGAGCCGGGCGCGCACGGCGCCGATCAGCCGGTGGTCCTGCCGGAGCACCCACACCGACCAGGTCTTGGTCCAGTCGCGCACGTCTTCGAGGGTTTCGTGCAGCGCGGGGATGTCGAGGGTGTCGTTGAGGACGGCCTCCTGGACCCAGCAACAGCGTTGCAGGACCAGCAGTTCCGGGACGTCTTCGGGGCGGGCGTCGGTGAGCTCCACGCCGCCTGTCTAGCGATCGGCGGGCGGGCGGGCAACTGCATTAGGTCCCCACTAGTGGGTGACTTGACACCTCGGGTGGTTCGCGGTTGACTGGAGTACGTCGAACAGATGTTCGACACGAAACCGCCGCCTTCCCCGCGGCGAACCAGTGCCGTCGGTCGCGTTTTTGGGAGAGGCTCGGCCGCCGGCACCAGTCCGTGGTGGGGAGGTGCGTGCGGTGACCGCTGTGGTGGAGCCGCCGGTGGCCCGGCTGGCGGCCCTGCCCGGGGTCAGCACGGCGAGCCGGGTGGCGGCCCAGGCCGAGCGGGCCAGGGCGACGGGAAGGGTGCTCCCGGTCGTCCCGGCGCTGGCCGGGCTGCTGCCCGACACCGGGCTCCGGCGCGGGAGCACGGTGGCGGTCCACGGGGGCACATCGCTGCTGCTCGCCCTCCTCGCCGCGGCCACGGAAGCGGGTTCGTGGGCCGCGGTGGTCGGCATGCCCTCCCTGGGTGTGGCGGCGGCCGCCGAGTACGGCGTGGACGTGCGCCGGCTGGCGCTGGTCCCGCGTCCGGGCGCGGACCTCCCGGCGGTGGTCGCGGCCTTGGTGGACGGCGTGGACCTGGTGGCGGTCCAGCCGGAGACGGTCCTGCCGGCGGTGGCCCGGAGGCTGTCGGCCCGAGCCCGCCACCGCGGCGCGGTCCTGCTGGCCGCGGGAGCGTGGCCCGCGGCGGACGTGGAGCTCTCGTGCCGCCGTGCGGCCTGGTCCGGCCTCTCGGCCGGGTACGGACACCTCGAGTCGCGCCGGGTGCAGGTCCGGTCCCACGGCCGCGGCGCGGCCGCCCGCCCCCTGACGGCCACCTTCGACCTCCCACCCGCCACCGCCCACCCCGCCCCCTCGTCTTGCCCTGCACTCGACGAGGCCACGGCATGAACCCCACCCGCCCGCCCACCCACCCGTGTCGGCTCCCCAGCCACATGTGTCGGCTCCTGAGTCACGAGCGTTGCCCCCTCAATCACGCGAGATGCCTCGCCGATCACGCGTGTGGCCCCTCCGGTCACACGAGATCCGCGCCCAATCACGCGAGTCCCGGCCCCAATCACGCGAGCTACGACCCCCATCACGCGAGCTACGACCCCCATCACGCGAATCCCGGCCTTAATCACGCGAGATCGGCTCGCGCGAGCCGCCCACTCGCCCACGAGAGCCGACCGGCCGGGCGCCCGCGCCCACGCGCGATCCGGCCCCTTGCCCACGCGCGCTCGCCACACCGCCACCAGCGTCGGGGCGGCGGCCGGATCCGGGAGGCCGCATGACCGTCCCGGCCCAGCGCACCACCCCCGACGTCCCCACCCGGATGCTCGTCCTGTGGTGCCCGGACTGGCCCGCCGTCGCCGCCGCCGCCGTTGGCGGGGTGGCCGCCGACCTGCCCGTCGGCGTCTTCACCGCCAACCGGGTCGTCGCCTGCAACGCCGTCGCGCGGCGGAGCGGCGTGCGGCGGGGGATGCGGCGGCGGGATGCCCAGTCGAACTGTCCGGAGCTCGCCGTCTTCGCCGCCGACGACGGCCGGGACGCCCGCCTGTTCGAAGCCGTCGCGCAGGCGGTCGAGGGGCTCGTCGTCGGGGTCGAGGTCGTGCGGCCCGGCCTGGTGGCCGTCCCCGTCGACGGTGCCGCCGGCTACTTCGGCGGGGAACACGCGCTCGTCGAACGGCTTCTCGACGAGGTCGCCGCCGCGGCCGGGGTCGAGTGCCAGGTCGGCGCCGCCGATGGGCTCTTCGCCGCGACGCTCGCCGCGCGGTGCGGTGAGTTCGTCGAACGCGGGCACGCTGCCGACTTCCTCGCGACGCTGCCGGTCACCGAACTCGACCAGCCCGGCGCCGACCGCGAGGACCTCGTCGACCTGCTGCGCCGCCTCGGGCTGAAGACGCTCGGCGCGTTCGCCGCTCTGCCGGAACGTGACGTCGCCAACCGCTTCGGTGCGGATGGCCTGCTCGCGCACCGGCTGGCGCGCGGCCGGTCCGAGCGGCCGCCGCTGCGCCGGCGGCCCCCGCCCGAACTGAGCCTCGCCGAGGAGTTCGACCCCGTGGTCGAGCGAGTCGACGTCGCGGCGTTCCTCGCCAAGGGGCTCGCGGCGCGGTTCTGCGCGGGCCTCGCCGCACACGGTCTCGCCTGCACCCGGCTCGGCATCTACGCGGTCACCGAAGAAGGCGAACACCTCGGCCGGGCGTGGCGGTGCGCCGAACCGCTGACCCCCGCCGGCGTCGCCGATCGCGTGCGCTGGCAGTTCGAAGGCTGGCTGCGCGCCGCGCCCGGGCAGCGTCCGACGTCCGGCGTCGTGCGGCTGCGGCTGGAACCCGAGGAGGTCGTCGAAGGGCGGTCGCTGCAGCTCGACCTGTGGCGCAACGGCGGCACCGACGAGGCCGACGAGCGAGCGGCCCGCGCGTTCGTGCGGGTCCAGGGCCTGCTCGGCCCCGAAAGCGTGCTCACCCCGGTGCTCGACGGCGGCCGCGACCCGGCGGGCCGAGTGCGGCTGGTGCCGTGGGGCGACCCGCGCGAGCGGACGACGCCACCGGACGCGACCTGGCCGGGACGCCTGCCGTCCCCATCCCCGGCGACGGTCCTCGCCCGGCCGGTCCCGGCGCAGGTCTTCGACGACGGCGGCCGCGCCGTCGGGATCACCGCGCGCGACCAGGTGACGTCCCCGCCGCGGCGGCTCAGCATCGCGGGCGGCGCGGGCCGGGAGGTCGTGGGCTGGGCGGGCCCTTGGCCCTTGACGGGTGACAGACGGCGGCCGGGTCCGCCCAGGGCGCGGCTGCAGTTGGTGCTGGCCGGCGAGGGGGAGGAGCCGCCCGAAGCGGTGCTGGTGCACTGCGCAGGCACGGAAAATCCACTGTGGACGGTCGAGGGAGTGTACGACTGAGCATGGACGAGGACTACGCACGAAAGCTGCGCGACTGGCTGCGAGCCGAGCCCGGGCCCACACCCCGAGGGGCCTCGGAGGAGCGCGAGTGGCTGCGCGAGATTCCCGAGCCGGCAACGGAAGAGCAGGCCGAAAGGTGGACGGTCCGCGGAGAACTCCCGCAGACCCCCGCCGACGACGACTGGGTTTGCCCGGTGATCGCCCTCCCGGTCCCGCGTCCGTCGCGGGAGAACGGCTGTCGCATCAGCGGGATCGAGCTCCACTGGACCCCGCCACGCCGCATCGGCGACGCCGAGGCTCGCTCCCGGTGGAATCACCCGGCGAACGCCGACCGCCGCGCCAGCGATGCCGAGGCCCGCTCCCGCTGGAGCCACCCGAGCAACGCCGACCGCCGCGCCGACGCGAACCGCAGCGACGCCGAGGCCCGCTCCCGCTGGAATCACCCGACCAACGCCGACCATCGCGCCGAAGCGCCCGAAGCGACTCCCAACGCCGCCCCGGACAACGGCCGGCGCGCCCCCATGAGCGACGCCGAAGCCCGGTCCCGCTGGAACCACCCCAGCAGCTGGCACCGTCGCCGCCGGGCTGCTGAAGACCCTCGCAACCAGCCCGGGAGTCACTGAATGGGCTGGAACAACCCGCCCGTCCGCTGGAAGGATCTCGCCCGCACCCTCGCCGGCGGGCTGCCTCCTGGCGATCACGGTGACAGCCCCGCCTGGGGCCGGCGCCGCGAGGGCTACCGGCGTCCCGGCGACCTCCCCACCCGCCGGAACGACGATGGCGCCGAGTCCGTCCGCGTCCCCTATGCCGAGCTGCACTGCCACTCGAACTTCAGCTTCCTCGACGGCGCCAGCCACCCCGAAGAGCTCGTCGAAGAGGCCGCGCGGCTGGAGCTCGACGCCATCGCCCTCACCGATCACGACGGCATGTACGGCGTCGTGCGGTTTGCCGAGGCCGCTCGGGAGCTCGGGGTCGACACCGTCTTCGGCACCGAACTCAGCTTCGGCCTGCCCGGCCCGCAGAACGGCGTGCCCGACCCCGAAGGCGAGCACCTCCTGCTGCTCGCCCGCGGCGACCAGGGCTACCGCGCCCTCTGCCGCGCCATCACCGCCGGCCAGATCCACCACCGGGCCGAAAAGGGACGGCCCGTCTACGACCTCGGCGCGGTCGCCGAGGAGGTCGCCGGGCAGTGCGTGGTGCTGACGGGCTGCCGCAAAGGCGCGGTGCGCTCGGCCCTCGTCACGCACGGCCCGGCGGCCGCCGCCGAAAAGCTCGAGGAACTCGTCGACCGCTTCGGGCGCGACAACGTCTACGTCGAGCTCACCGACCACCGCCAGCCCCTGGACAGCACCCACAACGACCTCCTGACCCAGCTCGCCGACGAGCTGCACCTGCCTACCGTCGCCACCACCGCCGCCCACTACGCGCGGCCCGAACGCGCTCCGCTCGCCGACGCCCTCGCCGCCATCCGGGCCCGGCGGGGCATCGACGAACTCGAAGGCTGGCTGCCCGCCGCCGGGACGGCCTTCCTGCGCAGCGGCGCCGAAATGGACGTCCTGTTCCGGCGGTACCCCGGCGCGGTCCGGCGCAGCGCCCTGCTCGGCATGGAATGCGCGTTCCCGCTGAAGCTGATCGCCCCCGAACTGCCGCCCTTCGACGTCCCCGAGGGCCACACCGAAACGACCTATCTCCGGAAACTCACCCGAGAAGGCGCCGAGGAGCGCTTCAAGGGCAAGCCCCACGAGGAAAAGGCCAATCAGCAGATCGAGCACGAGCTGGCCATCATCGAAGAGCTCGGCTTCCCCGGCTACTTCCTGATCGTCTGGGACATCGTCCGGTTCTGCAACGACCACGACATCCTCTGCCAGGGCCGCGGCTCGGCCGCGAACTCGGCCGTCTGCTACGCGCTCGGCATCACCAAGGTCGACTCCGTCGCCTACGAACTCCTCTTCGAGCGCTTCCTCGCCCCGGACCGGGACGGCTACCCCGACATCGACCTCGACATCGAGTCCGACCGCCGCGAGGAGGCCATCCAGTACGTCTTCCGCAAGCACGGCCGGCTCCGAACCGCCCAGGTCGCGAACGTGATCACCTACCGCGCCCGGTCCGCCGTCCGCGACGCCGCCCGGGCCCTGGGCTACTCACCCGGGCAGCAGGACGCCTGGAGCAAGCAGATCGACCGCTGGGGTTCGCTGCAGAGCACCGAAAAGGACCACGACCACGACATCCCGGACGAGGTCGTGCAGCTCGCCTTCGCCCTGGAGGACTTCCCGCGGCACCTGGGCATCCACTCCGGCGGCATGGTCATGTGCGCCGAGCCGGTGAGCCAGGTCGTCCCGGTCGAATGGGCGCGGATGGAGAACCGCAGCCTCATCCAATGGGAGAAGGAAGACTGCGCGGCCGCGGGGCTGGTCAAGTTCGACCTGCTCGGCCTCGGCATGCTGTCCGCGCTGCACTACATGATCGACCTCGTCGAGGAGCACAAGGGCGAGAAGGTCGACCTCGCCGAGCTGGACCTCGCCGACGAGAAGGTCTACGACATGCTCTGCCGCGCCGACGCGATCGGCGTCTTCCAGGTGGAGAGCCGCGCCCAGCTGGCGACGCTGCCGCGGTTGCAGCCCCGCGAGTTCTACGACCTCGCCGTCGAAGTCGCGCTGATCCGGCCCGGGCCGATCCAGGGCGGCTCGGTGCACCCGTACATCCGCCGCAAGCAGGGCCGCGAGAAGTGGACGTACGACCACCACCTGCTGGAAAAGGCCCTGCACAAGACCAAAGGCGTGCCGCTGTTCCAGGAACAGATGATGCAGATCGCGCTGGACGTCGCGAACTTCACCGCGGCGGAGGCCGACCAGCTGCGGCACGCGATGGGGTCGAAGCGCTCGGACCGGAAGATGGACAGGCTGCGGCAGCGGTTCCTCACGGGCGCGGCCGCGAACGGCGTCGAAGACGAGCTCGCCGAGAAGATCTTCTCGAAGCTCAAGGCATTCGCGAACTTCGGCTTCCCGGAGAGCCACGCGCTGAGCTTCGCGCACCTCGTCTTTTCCAGCGCCTACTTCAAGCTCTACCACCCGGACGCGTTCCTGGCCGGCCTGCTGCGCGCCCAGCCGATGGGCTTCTACTCGCCGCAGTCGCTGGTCGCCGACGCGCGGCGCCACGACGTCACCGTGCACGGCCCGGACATCAACCGCAGCCTGCCGCACGCCACCCTGGAGGCGGGCACCGGGAAGTTCCACGACGTGCGCACCGGGCTGAGCACCGTCCGCAAGATCGGCGAGGACCTGGCGAAGCGGATCGTCGCCGAGCGCGCGGAAAACGGCGAGTACCGCGACATGGCCGACGTCGCCCGCCGCGTGCGGCTGACCACGCCGCAGATCGAGGCGCTGGCCACCGCGGGCGCGTTCGCCGGCTTCGGCGGGGATCGCCGCCAGGCGCTGTGGACCGCGGGCGCCGTCGCCGGCGAACGCCCGGACCGGCTGCCCGGCCTGCTCGGCGCCGCGGCCCCGGTGCTGCCGGGGATGGACGGGCTCGACGTCGCGGCGGCGGACGTCTGGGCCACCGGGGTGTCGCCGGACAGCTACCCGACCGAGTTCATCCGCGACCGCCTCGACGAGCTCGGCGTCGTCCCGGCGAGCGGCCTGGCGGACCTCGAAGACGGCGCCCGGGTGCTGATCGGCGGCGCGGTCACGCACCGGCAGCGCCCCGCGACGGCGGGCGGCGTCACCTTCCTCAACATCGAGGACGAAACGGGGATGGTCAACGTGATCTGCACGCTCGGCCTCTGGCAGCGCTACCACCGCGTCGCGCGCGGCAGCCCGGCGCTGCTGATCCGCGGGGTGGTGGAGAAGGCCGACGGCGTGGTCAGCGTCCTCGCCCACCGCGTCGAGCCGCTGCCGATGCGCATCAAGGCGAAGTCACGGGACTTCCGGTGAGGGGCGCCGGACGACCGTGATGATCTCCGGGCTCGGGCCGGTCACCGGTGTGCGGTCCCAGTCGCCGTACTGCTCGTCGACGACCAGCCCGGCCTCCTCGACGAAGGCGTTCAGCGAAGGGACGTCGAGGAAGCGCAGCGTGCTCTCGCTGTACTTCGGCGCGTCCCAGTTCGGGCTCTCGTAGGTGGTCTTGAAGCTGACGTACCCGTTCTCGAACGGCCCGGCGTCGTTCCACGAGCGGACGTCCCCGGCCTTCCAGACGTGCGAAGGCGTCCAGCGCTCCCAGCCGCGGGCGGCCGGGTTGCGCGTCTCGAAGCCGAACCGGCCGCCCGGCTTCAGCGCGCGGTGGATCGCCGAGAACGCCGTCCGCAGCTCGTCGTCGGTCAGCAGCACCTGGAACGCGTGTCCGCTCATCACGGCGAAGTCGAACTCCCCGTCCCAGGACGCGGTCGACAAATCGCCGTGCACCCACTCGATGTCGGCCCGGCGGCGGGCCTGGATGAGCATGCCTTCGGCGGGGTCGAGGCCGACGAGCCGTCCGGTGTGGCCGGACTCGCGCGCCCAGTGCAGCAGCGAACCGGTGCCGCAGCCGACGTCCAGCACGGACTCCGCGGCCATGATCATCGGCAGGTAGAACGCGAAGTCACCGCTTGTCTCGCGCGGGTTCAGCGCGTCGTAGAGCGAGGCGAGGAAGGGATCGACGTAGTCGTGGTCCGGCATCCCCGCCACGGTAGTGGCCGGGCCGGGCAAGATCATCCGGTTTTCGGTGCCAGCCCCAGCAGTTCCGGGTGCACGGCCAGCTCCCGCCAGTACGAGCCGGGGTCGGCCAGCAGACGCCGGCGATCGAGGTCGAGCAGGCCGGACACGCTCGCGACTTCGGCGACGAGCGTGCCGTCCGGCGTGTGGAACTCCTGGGTCACCCGGGAGGTTTTCCCGTTGCCCCACCGGAATTCGCAGCTGACGTCGACTTCGCCGTACGGCGGCAGCTCGCGGTGGAACCGCACGGTCGTCTCCAGGTTGACCGGCCCGATCCGGCGCGCGGTCAGCCCGGCCGGGTCGATACCGGCGGCCTGGAGGCACGCCCAGCGCGCGTGGTCGGCGTAGACGAGGTAGGCCGGGCCGCGGACGTGGCCGTTGACGTCGATGTCGTCACAGCGCACCGGGATCGTGACGTGGAAGGTCATGCCCGCGATCGTGGCCCGGCGCCGCGGCCGCCGTCTGGAACTTTTCGGCCACCCGCACCAGGGCGGCGGGCGAAGAGCCGGAGAGCCGCCGGCACTCGCGGCCGAGGTGGGACTGGTCGGCGTACCCGAGGTCGGCGGCGACCCGGGCCAGCGACGTCCGGTGCGCGGCGAGCGCGTCGAGCCGCCGCAGGAACCCCTGGAACCGCCGGACGCGCTGCAGGTGCTTCGGCCCGGCCCCGACGGAATGGACGAAGTGCCGCCGCAGCGCGCGTTCGCTGACGCCGAGCGCATCGGCGACCTCCGCGGTCCGGGATGTCACGCCGAGCGCGCGGACCGCGGCGAGCACCCGCCGGTCCGGTGCCGCCCTCCGCCGGGCGACGAGCCGTTCGAGAACACCCCGTTGGCTCCGGGGATCTCCCGACGTGGCAAGGATTTCTTCGGCTCGGCGGACATCCGGGCCCCAGAGGTCGCGCAAGGGCGTCGCGCCCGCGGGCAGCTCCGGCATGGCCGTGCCGAGCACAGCGGCCGCCGCCCCGCACCGCAGCCGCACACCGACCCGTGACGACGACGCCGGGACCCACAGCCGCAGCGGCGCCCCGACGGTGACGACGACCGTGAGCGCGGCGCCGTCCCAGACGAGGTCCGCGCACCCGTCGGGCAGCACCCGCAACGGCCGCGCCCAGCCGGTGCGCCCGTCCCAGCCGCAGGCGAGAACGTCCGCGAGCGCGGGCGGCGGCGCCACTTCGCGGTACACCGACCGCGCCGCCACCGGCCGCAGCGGAACTCCCATGGGACCAGTATGCAGCGGTCAACAGCACGACACGCCGGCTTGCTCGACTTCCTGAAGGCCGCCTTCGACGCCGAAGAACTCGGCCGGGTCGTCGGCGAGGACGGGAAGATCGGGCACGCCGAGGTGCGCATCGGCGACGCCGTGGTGATGGCGTTCGACTCGCCCGACGGCCTGCCCGAGTACGTCGAGGCGATGAACTACGTCCAGGGTGCGAAGCCCTGACCGCCGGTGTGGCACCCTGGGGCCGTGCTGGAGACGGGGGAGGACTACCGCGAAGCGGTGCTGTCCGGGCAGTGGTGGGAAAAGCGGCGGTTCACCGGCTGCGACTTCACCGGCGCGGACCTGAGCGGGCTGCGGACGCGCGGCTGCACGTTCGACGACTGCGTGTTCACCCGGGCCGACCTGTCGCGGTCCCGGCACGACGCGTCCGCGTTCCGCTCCTGCACCTTCGACCGGACGGTGCTCGCCGAGAGCCGCTGGACGGCGTGCTCGCTGCTGGGCTCGTCGTTCACCGAGAGCGGGCTCTCCGGGATCGCGCTCACCGAGTGCGATCTCTCCCTCGCCTCGCTGGCGAAGGCGCGGCTGCGCAAGCTCGGGCTGTCGGGTCTGCGGCTGCGGGAGGCCAACCTGATGGAGGCCGATCTCTCCGGCGCCGACCTGCGCGGCAGCGACCTGACCGGCGCTCGCCTCCACGGCGCGAAGTTCGAGGGCGCCGACCTGCGTGGCGCGCGGCTCGACGCGAACGCCCTGGTCCAGGCCGACCTGAGGGGCGCGGAGGTCGACGTCGAAACGGCGATCGCCTTCGCCGCCGCGCACGGGCTCGTCGTCCGCTGAACCGGCGAAGGCCCCGGCAGCGCCGGGGCCTTCGCGGAAATTCAGTCGATCGGGGGTTCACCCGGGTCGAGCTCGATCAGATCGCCCTCGGCCACCAGCTCCTCGATCGACGCCGGCAGCAGGTACGCCGACCCGCCGCCCGGCTGGTTGAACCACGG
The DNA here is from genome assembly GCF_053601215.1 of Amycolatopsis sp. NPDC004772. Taxonomy (NCBI): domain Bacteria; kingdom Bacillati; phylum Actinomycetota; class Actinomycetes; order Pseudonocardiales; family Pseudonocardiaceae; genus Amycolatopsis; species Amycolatopsis sp. NPDC004772. The sequence goes on along the minus strand of NZ_JBSGBK010000043.1, from coordinate 26,868 downwards.
GATCGCGACGCCGGCCAGCGTCTCCAGGGGCCGCTGCACCCGGTAGACGTGGTACGGGCGGTTGACCCACTCCGGCACCAGCGACCGCTCGGCGAACGGCGTGCCCGCCGCGTACGTCAGGTTGCCGTTCGGGCCGCCGAAGCGGTCCAGCTCGCTGCCCGCGGGCAGCTCGCGCAGTTCCTTGCCGCGGAACAGCGTCAGCGGCGGCTCGCCGGCCATCGGGCCGATCGGCCACTGCTGCTGGCCACCGCCACCACCGCCGTTGACGGCCGGGCGGGCCGGTTCCTCCCGGCGCGGCGGCGCGGGCGGAGCGGCCGGGGCGGGCGGCGGCACCGGCAGGACCCCCTGCGGCACCGGGGCCAGGACGGTCGGCGCCGACGGCGGTTCACGCCGGGGCGGCGCGGGCGGCGGGCCGGCCTGCTGCGCCACCGGCGGCGGCCCGGCCGGCACCGGCGCGGGCTGGCGCGGGGGAGCCGGCGGCTCGTCGTCCTCGAGGTCGCCGAAGAGCTCCTCGGCGCTGGTGAACGCCGTCTGCTCCTGCGGCGGCACCGGCTCGGGCTTGCGGACCGGGTACGAGCCGGTGGCGACCTCCGGCGACAGCGTCGCGACGACCCGCTGCGGCGCGGGCTCCGGTTCGGGCTCGGGTTCCGGCTCCGGCGCGGGCGGCTCCTCGGCGGGCACGTGGCCCTCCGGGTTGAGCAGCACCTTGCCGAGCATGAACGCGGCCGCGTCCTCGGCGTCGCCGAACACCGCCGGGTTGCTGAGCTTGCCGTCGTACCAGCCGACGCGCCAGCCGTCCTCGACCTCTTCGACGCTCCACCCGTGCTCGGCCGGTGCGCCCAGCTTGTAGCCGCTTTCGGGGACGTCGAGCTCGTCGAGCTTGGTCTGCAGGCCGGCGAGCACCGGGTGGTCCGGCGTCTCGCGCCGCAGCGCCCGGCGGCCCGGACGCGGCGGTGCGGGCGGCTCGGCCTGGGCCTCGGGGGCCGGCGGCTCGGGCACCGGCAGCACGCCGGGCACCTCGGGCTGGGTGATCATGGTCGGCGGGCCCGGGTCGAACGCGGGCTGCTCCCGCCGCGGCGGCGGGAAGGTGGCCTCGTCTTCCGGCCGGGCCGGCGGCTGGAAAGTGTGCTCGTCTTCGTGATGCTGCGGCTGACCGGGCTGGAACGAGTCGTCCGGCCGCGGCGGTTGGAAGGCCGCGTGCGACGGGTCCTCGTCGTGGTGCGGCGGCTGCCCGGGCTGGAACGCGTCCTCTTCGCCGGGCTGGAACGCGTCGTCCTGGCCGGGGGCCTGGAACGCGTGCTCGTCGTCGTGGCGCGGCGGCTGGCCCGGCTGGAACGCGTCGTCCTGGCCGGGAGCCTGGAACGCGTGCTCGTCCTCGTGCCGCGGCGGCTGGAAGGCCGCGTGCGACGGCTCTTCGTCCTGGTGGGCCGGCTGGAAGGCGTGCGCCGGCTCGTCCGCCTGGCCGGTGTCGAAGGCGTGCCCGGCCTCGTCGGCCGGACCGGCGTCGAACGCCGCCTGCTCCGCCGGTTCCTCCTCGCCGTCGCGCGGTTCCTGCCCGATCGGCTGGTCGGGGACGTATTCCGCGGTCTCTTCGAGGTCGTGCACCCGGCCCGGCTCCGGCGACGAGCCGTTCGACCCCGCCGCGTGCTCGGGGTGGGCGTACTCCTCGTCCTCGGCGAAGCGGTCTTCGAACTCCTGCTCGTCGTAGCCCTCTTCGGCGTACTCGTGCTCTTCGGCCGGCGCCTCCGGCTCGGCGGGCGCGTGTGCCTCCACCGGCGCGGGCGGCTCCTGGTGCTGCTGCGGCGGCGGAGCCACGGGCGGGGGCGCGACGGGCGGCGGCCCCGCGGGAGCCTGCTGCACGGGCGGCTGGGGCGGCGGGCCCTGCGGCGGGGGCCCCTGCGGCGGCGGCCCGGCCGGGCGCTGCTGCTGGGGCGGCGGCTGGTGACCCCGGGTCAGGTACGCGGCCGCGCCCTGCAGCGTCGGCTCGTCGACCGGCGGCAGCGTGAACCCGACCGAGCGGACGTGCTCGACGAGGTCCGGTTCGGGCGAAACGCCGTACTTGTGCAGGTAGAAGTTGACGGCGGCGGGCCAGATCCAGTGGCCGTCGCTGTGGAAGGCGACCGGGACGGTCGCTTCCGGCGTCGCGGCGAGGCGGTCGATGTCGTAGCCGCGCTCGGGCACCACCAGCGGGGCGCGCTCGAGGTACTCCAGCAGGCGGTCCTGCTCGTCGACCTCGAGGTCGGGCCGGTTGATCACCGGGCGGCCGGCCGGGCCGACGGTGTCGAAGATCCGGGCGATCCGGAAGTGCGGCCCCGGCTGCTCCGGGCCGAGCCCGGACATCCGCCGGATCAGCCATTCGGGGACGTTCTCCTCGGTGCGCGGGAACATCCGCAGCTCGTCGGAGTAGGCCTGCGGCGGCGGCGTGAGGTTCCACACGGGTTCGTCGCGGTTGTACTCGAGGTTGTAACTGGACGGGTGGTCCAGCTGGTAGCGCGCGTTGAACCACGTTCCACGGCCGTCGCGGTACATGCCGCCGCGGAGCCTGCCGAACAGGGTCGCGATGTCGTGGGTGGCGAGCCATTCGTGCACCGTGCCGTCCTCGGTCACGATCTCGCCGGTCAGCTCGTGGTACCTGCCGACGGCTCGGTACTCCGCGGTGACCTTGCGCCAGTCGCGCGGGGCGGCACGGAGCAGGGCAAGTCCGATCTGCTTGACCAGGGTGTCCTGCTCGGTCGCGTTCAGCTGCGTCGTCGGTTGTGCCACCCGCACATTTTGACTGCTCGCGCGCGCGAGTGCACCCCGCATGTGGGTTTTGCCGCCCGGCCACCCGGTGGCACCGGGCCTGACCTCGGGTGATGCGACGTGCGGTAGGTCACAGCTTGATCGCGGGCACCGTCGCGATTGGACCGTGTGGGGTAGCGATCAGTCTACGGGCTGCGACCAGCCGCGCCTGGAAGCGACGCGCGGGGGTCGCTTTGCCAGAATGGGGCGCGTGACGGCGAAGATTCTCGACGGCAAGGCCACCAAGAACGCCATTTTCGCGGAGCTCGAGCCCCGTGTCGCGGCCCTCGCTGCGAAGGGGGTGACGCCCGGTCTCGGCACCGTCCTGGTCGGCGACGACCCGGGGTCGCACTCGTACGTGCGGATGAAGCACGCCGACAGCGGCAAGATCGGGGTCAACTCGATCCGCCGCGACCTGCCGGCCGACATCACCCAGGAGAAGCTCGAAGCCGTCATCGACGAGCTCAACGCCGACCCGGCCTGCCACGGCTACATCGTGCAGCTGCCGTTGCCGAAGCACCTGGACGCGAACCGCGTGCTGGAGCGCATCGACCCGGAGAAGGACGCCGACGGCCTCGCGCCGGTCAGCCTCGGCCGGCTCGTGCTCGGCCAGCAGGGCGCGCTGCCGTGCACGCCGTACGGGATCATCGAGCTGCTCAAGCGCCACGGCGTCGAGCTGAACGGCGCGCGCGTCACCGTGGTCGGCCGCGGCATCACCGTCGGCCGCACGCTCGGCCTGCTGCTGACCCGCCGCAGCGAGAACGCCACCGTGACGCTGTGCCACACCGGCACCCGCGACCTCGCCGCCGAGGTCCGCCGCGCCGACGTCGTGGTGGCCGCGGCGGGCGTGCCGGGGATCATCACGCCGGACATGGTGGCGCCGGGCGCCGCGGTGCTCGACGTCGGCGTGTCCCATGTGGACGGCAAGCTCACCGGCGACGTCCACCCGGGAGTCGCCGAGGTCGCCGGCTGGATTTCGCCGAACCCGGGCGGGGTCGGCCCGATGACCCGGGCGATGCTGGTCAGCAACGTCGTCGAAGCGGCGGAACGCTCGGTCCAGGGCCGATGACGATGACCGAGGAGCGGCGGGAGGTGCCCGGTCACCGGCCCTCCCGCTTCACCCAGCTGCCGTTCGCGGCGGTGCTGCTGGTGGTGGCCGTCGCGGCGCTGCGGATCTTCCAGTACCACTGGCGGGAGGGCGCGGCGCTGATCGGTGCCGCGCTCCTCCTCGCCGCGGTGTTGCGGGCGGTCCTGCCGGCGGCCCGGGCGGGCCTGCTGGCCATCCGCGGCAAGCTCGTGGACGTGGTGACGTTCACGGCCCTGGCGGCGGCGGTGCTGTACGTCGCCCTGACGATCACCGGCGGCCCGCTCGGGTCGTGAGTGGTAAGGCGGGTTCTAACCCGCCTTACCACTCACGACAGCTGCGGCAGGGTTAGGACGCCAGGGCGAGTTCCCGCCGTTCGGCGCGGGCTTCGCGGCGGTCCAAGGTGCCCGAGACGACGGCCAGCGTCAGCCCGAACACCGCGAGCAGCGCGCCGACCCAGTTCGGGGCGACCAGGCCGAGCCCGCCCGCGATCACCAGCCCGCCCAGGTAGGCCCCGATCGAGTTGGCGATGTTGAACGCGGACTGGACGGCGGCCGACACCAGGGACGGTGTGCCGCCCGCCTTCTCCATGATCCGCGCCTGCATCATCGGGCCGATCATGAACCCGGCGACGCCGACGAAGAAGATCGTGATCGCCGCGCCGATCTTGCCCTGTGCGGTGATCGTGAAGATGCCCAGCACCGAGGCCAGCGCCAGCAGCGCGATGTACAGGCTCGGCATCAGCGCCCGGTCGGCCAGCCGGCCACCGAGCAGGTTGCCGATCGTCATGCCGACGCCGGCCAGGGACAGCAGCAGGGTGACGTTCGACGGCGAGTAGCCGGCGACGTCGGTCAGCATCGGCGTGATGTACGACAGGCACGCGAACACGCCGCCGAGGCCGAACGTGACGATCGCCAGCGCCAGGTGCACCTGCGGCCGCTTGAACGCGCCGAGTTCGTTCCGCAGCGAGGCCTCGGCCGAGGGCTTGCCCTGGTGCGGGACGAGCTTCGCGATGGCCGCGATGGCGATCAGGCCGATCACCGCGACGACGCCGAAGGTGGCGCGCCAGCCGACCTGCTGGCCGAGCAGCGTGCCCAGCGGCACGCCGATGACGTTCGCCAGGGTCAGGCCCAGGAACATCAGCGACACGGCCTTGGCGCGCTCGCCCTGGCCGACGAGGCTGGAGGCGACGACCGCGCCGGCGCCGAAGAACGCGCCGTGGGGCAGGCCGGCCAGGAACCGGAACGCGACGCCGAACTCCTGGTTCGGCGAGAGCGCGAAGAGGGCGTTGCCCAGCGTGAACAGGCCCATCATGGCCAGCAGCATGGTCTTGCGCGGCAGCCGGACGGCGACCGCGGTGAGCAGGGGGGCGCCGACGACGACGCCGAGGGCGTAGGCGGAGATGAGGTGGCCGGCGGCCGGGATGTCGACGCCGAAGTCGGCGGCCGCCTGGGGCAGCACGCCCATCATGACGAACTCGGTGGTCCCGATGCCGAAAGCTCCGATGGCGAGCGCGAGCAGCGCGACGGGCACGGCACTCCTTCCAGGGTGGGTAAACGATTACTGAGCCTAGTTTTCTGGATCGGTTCAGTAGGCGGGCAAAAAGAAAGACAGCCGATCGGCCCCAGCGCCGTGAGCTGCCTACGCCCAGTCCAACAAGTGAGGGGGTCCGTTGTCATCCCGATATCGGGTGACGATCCACACCGTAACGCCGTGATCAGCGCGGAGCGGCCAGCACGCCGGTCAGCAGGCCGGGGAACAGGGCGTCGAGATCGTTGCGCCGCAACGAGTTGAACCGCGTGGTGCCTTCCTGGCGGCCCGCCACCACCCCGGCCTGGCGCAGGATGCTCAGGTGGTGGGTGATTGTGGACTTCGTCACCGGCACGGTCAGCGCCCCGCAGGCGACTTCGTGCTCGGTGGCCGCCAGTTGCCGGACGATGGCCAGCCGCACCGGGTCGGCGAGGGCGCGCAACACCCCTTCGACGGTGATCTCCTCCCGGGCCGGGTGGGCGATCGGGGGCAGGGTGTCGGTCTTGGCCATGGGTCCATGGTACGACGCCGGTCGAAATTCGGGGACGAGTCGTAGTACGGTGACTGTCGAACTACGACGTTCATCGAACTTATCCCTGCTTCGCTTGGGGGCCCAGCCCATGTCCGCACCTGCCCAGCCGAGGATCTCGGTCCTCGCCTTCGGCGCCTTCGGCGTCGGGACCAGCGGTTACATCGTCGCCGGGCTGCTGCCCGCGCTGACCGGCGAGCTGCACGTCTCGGCCACGGCCGCGGCGCAGCTCGTGACCGCTTTCGCCATCGCGTACGCGGTCGGCTCGCCGTTGTTCGCCGCGGCCACCGGCACCTGGGAGCGCCGGACGCTGCTGGTCGCCGCGCTCGCCGTCACCGGCGCCGGCAACCTGTTCGCCGCGCTCGCGCCCGGCTACGGCTCCCTCCTGGTCGCCCGGGTGGTGACCGCGGTCGGCGCCGCGGTGTTCACGCCGGCGGCGAGCGCGGTGGCGGCCGAGCTGACCGCGCCGGAACGCCGGGGCCGCGCCGTCGCGCTCGTGTTCGGCGGCCTGACCGTCGCGCTCATCTTCGGCGTCCCGCTCGGCAGCCTCATTTCCCAGCACCTCGGCTACCGGACGGCTTTCGCGCTGGTCGCCGCGTTCTCGCTGGTCAGCGCGCTGGCCATACGGCTCGCGCTGCCCACGGTCGCCGCGCCCCCGCGGGTGGGCCTGGCCGAGCGGTTCGCCGCCGGCCGCGACCCGCGGGTGCTCGTCATGCTGGCCACGACGGTGCTCGCCTGCCTCGCCGCCTTCATGGTCTACACGTTCGTGTCACCGCTGCTGGCCGCTACGGCGGGCGTGCACGGCACGACGGTGACGATCCTGCTGTTCTGCTACGGCGTCGGCGGCGCGATCGGCAACTTCGCGGGCGGCCGGGCGGTCGACCGCTGGGGCTCGCGGGCGCCGCTGCTCGTGGTCACCGTGGCCATCACCGCGGTGATGGCGTTGCTGCCGCTGACGACGGTGACCCCGGTCGCGGCCGGCATCTCGCTGTTCGTCTGGGGACTGGCGACGTGGTCGTTCAACCCGCCGGTGCAGCACCGCCTGATCGAGCTGTCGCCGGGGCACGCCGGGCTGGTGCTCTCGCTCAACGCGTCCGCGATCTACCTCGGCGTCGGCCTGTCCGGCGTGGTCGGGGGAGCGGTGCTCGCCTCGGGCGGCCCGCGGCTGCTGCCCGAGGTCGCGGCCGCGCTGACCCTCGTCGCCCTGCTGCTGGTGGGCTGGGCGTGGGGGCGGGTCCGCGAGCCCCGGGAACCGGTCACCGTCTAGTCGGCGTGCGCCTGGACCTCGCAGTCGGGGCCGGGGTACACGAGCCCTTCGTGCCCGTCGGCGAACCGCACCAGATAGGGCGGTGCGCCGTCGGGGCCCCGGATTTCGAGGATCTCGCCGCGCTGCTCGGCCGCTCCGACGGTCCGGCCGTGCACCTGGATTTCGTCGCCTACTCCTGCGTGCATGGGCTTCACCTCCGGGTCCAGGGTAGGAGCGGAAATCCGTCCCGTGGACCCGGCGAACGGGTTAGAATCCCCGGCATGATCAGTGAATCCGGAGGCGCCGCGCCTCGGCGCCGGTGAGCCCTTCGGTCCGGGTCCGCACGCCCCGAGAGCTGCGGAAGTCCCGGCGGAGCAAGGCACATTCCTGTTGGGGGCACCTGGTGGCCGCCCCGCTGTGGCCGTTGCACGGCGCCAACCTCGGCACGCTCCTGCGCACCTGCGACGCCGTTGGCGCGTGCCTCGCCGTGCCGCGGTTCCCGTGGGTGCCCGAAGCGTTGCGGAGGGGGAACACGTTGCGGCGTCCGGCCTGCGTGCACTGGGTGCACGACCCATCGGCCTGGCTGGCCCGCGAACGCGCGGCGGGCACGAAGGTGGTCGGCGTCGAGCTGGCCGAGGAAGCCGTCCGGCTGGCCGACCTGCCTGCCGCCCGCGGCCGCACGATCGCCGTGCTCGGCCACGAGCAGACCGGGATCCCGCCGGAGGCTCTCGACCTGCTCGACAGCGTCGTGGAGATCCCGATGGTCGGCACCGGTGCCAGCCTGAACGTCGCGGTGGCCGGGAGCCTCGTGCTGTACAAGCTGGCCGGCCTGCTGTGACGAGTCTGAAGTGGACGGTCGCGGAGAACGCCGCCTGGTGCGATCTGGTGTGCGGCGGGGAGTTCGGCCCGCGGGCGTGGACTTCGCCGTCGCGCGCACCGGAGTTCTACCCGGACGCGGTGACGCTGGCCCCGGACGCCACCGCCGCCGACATCCTCCCGTTCGTCGACGGCTCGGCGGGGTGTTCGGTCAAGGACAGCTTCGCGACCTTGGCGCTGCCCGGGTTTTCGGTGCTGTTCGAAGCGACGTGGATCGCGTGCGGGCCGGGCGTCCCCGAGCCGGGCTGGCGGCGGCTGACCGAGCACGGCTTCCCGGTCGTCGCCTCGGTGGCGGTGCTGTCCCGCGGCCCGGCGCGGGTCGTCGCCCACCGCGGCGAGGAGGTGGTGGGGCTGTCCAACTTCGCGGGCCCACCCTCGGCGTGGCCCGGCGCGGTGGCGGCGGTGGCGGCCGCGTTCCCGGGGCTCCCCGTGGTCGGCTACGAACACGGCGACGCGCTGCGGATCGCGCTGGACCACGGCGCTTCGGCGCTCGGACCCCTGCGCGTCCTAGTGCGTTAGCCGGCCTTCGCGGCGGCCTTGGCGGCCTTCTTGAACGCGCGCACCTCGGCGAGGGTTTCGGCGCTCGTGACGTCGGCGATCGACCGGCGCGAGCCGCGGTCGCCGTACGCGCCGGCTGCCTCGCGCCAGCCCTTCGGCTGGATGCCGCGCTGCTTTCCCAGCAGGGCCAGGAAGATCTTGGCCTTCTGCTCCCCGAACCCGGGCAGGGCCTTCAGCCGCTTGAGGACCTCGGGACCGTCCGGCTTCGGGCGGCCGTCGAGCCAGATGCCTTCGGTGCGGCCGTCGTAGGTTTCGATGATGTGCTGGGCGAGCGCGTGGACGCGGCGGGCCATCGAGCCGCCGTACCGGTGGATGGCCGGCGGCACCACGCAGAGCTCGACGAACTCATCGACCTCGGTCGCGGCGATCTTCGCCAGCGAGAACCCGTCCATCCGGTTCTCGATCTTCCGCGGGCCCATGAAGGCGTGCTCCATCGGAAACTGCTGGTCCAGCAGCATGCCGACGAGCAGGGCGAACGGGTCGTCGTTCAGCAGCTTGTCGGCCGCCGGGTCACCGGTCAGGTGCAGTTCGCGCAGCATGCTGTCATCTTGACACAGTCTCCCGCTCCGGCAGGTGCGCGACGACCAGCGCGACCGTGATCGCGCGCCACATCATGTCCGGTGAATCGCAACGGCGTCGTCACCGGGTTTTCGCGTAGCGCGACGGCGTCGTGCCCAGGTACCGCTTGAAGTGCCGGGTCAGGTGGGCCTGGTCGGTGAACCCGGCCGCCGTCGCGACTTCCGCGGCCGGGGTGCCGTCGAGCAGCAGGCGGCGGGCCCGGTCCACCCGGCGGCCGGTCAGGTACCGGTGCGGCGGCAGGCCGAACCGCGCCCCGAAGCAGCGGACGAGGTACGCCGGGTGCGCGCTGAGCGTCTCGCCCGCTTCGGCCAGCGTCAGCGCTTCCGGCAGGCGCGCGTCCAGGAGGTCCCGGAGGTCGTCGGCCAGGCCGCGCTTCGGCTCGTGCGACGCCGGCTTGCCCAGGTGGGTGCGCAGGCGGTCGGCGACCAGCACCAGCCGGCTCTCGGCCTCCAGCGCGTCGCCGGGCTCGGCGAGGGACTCGTGGAGCTGGTGGATGCGGGTGCGCAGAAGGCCGTCGGCGAGGCTCGGCCGGTCGACCGCGGCGCCGATCAGGTCCTCGCCGAGCACCGGCGTGTCCAGGTAGAGCACCCGCTTGCGGAAGCCGTGGCTGGTCGCGGCGCGGCCGTCGTGGGCGACGTTCGGCGGCAGCAGCGTCACGGCCGGGCCGAGCGCGCCGTGGTGGTGGCGGTCGAGGTCGTAGCGGATGACGCCGTCGTCGACGATCAGCAGCGTCCACGTGTCGTGCGTGTGCAGCGGGTAGGCGTGCGTGGTGAAGCGCGCGTGGAAGACCTCGGCGATCCCCGGGACCGCCGGCCGCCAAGCCGCGACGTCCGCCATGTCAAGAACGTACAAGACGCGGCCGTCGCGCCCGGGCGATCGTGACCGGCATGAGTTCCTTCGACACGAAGATCGCCGTCCTGCTCCGCGACGACCTGGCGTCCTGGCAGCGGCTGAACGTCACGGCGTTCCTGGTGAGCGGCATCGCCCACGTGACGCCCGAGCTGATGGGCGAGCCGTACGCCGACGCCGACGGCACCGGGTACCTGCCGATGTTCGGCCAGCCGGTGCTGGTCTTCTCCGGGACGGCGGCCGTCCTCACGGCGGCCCACGCCCGCGCGCTGGGCCGCGGCCTCCGGTTCTCGATCTTCACCGACGAGCTGTTCCACACGGGCAACGACGCCGACAACCGCGCGGCGGTCCGCGAGGTGCCGGGGGAGAAGCTGGCGCTGGCCGGGCTGGCGGTGCACGGGCCGAAGAACGCCGTCGACAAGATCCTCAAGGGCGCGTCGCTGCACCGTTGAGGAGAAACCCCCTGTCCCCCGGGAGGGTGAGCTGCCAGCATGATCGGCAGTGCCGCGGAGGGCGGCTCGGAATGGGGAGGTTCCGTGACTTCACTTCGTCGTGCGTGCGTGGTCCTGACGGCGGCGGCCGGGCTGGGCCTGGCCCTCGTGCCGGTCGCCTCGGCGGACCCGCTGCAGACGGTCGACTACACGTCGGAAGACGGTGCCTGGCCGCTGGAGGGCAGCGCCCACTACGCGGCTCCGGGCGACGAGATCGCCGTCTGGGAGTACAACGGCGTCCTGAAGATCGACGTCCAGTCGGGGCTGAAGGACCTGCGCGTCGAGCTGAGCGCGCCGACGGGGGAGACCCTGCACACCGGCACGTACACCGGCGCGCGGTTCCGCTGGCAGAGTGACCAGGAGCTGACCACCCCGGGGATCTTCGTCTACACCCACGGCAACGTGTGGAGCGAGGCGTACGCCGACTTCACGATCGACCGGCTGGAACCGGCCGAGGACGGCTGGTCGACCGACGTCGACCTGACGTTCGTCCAGCACTGCGGCAGCCCGGACGGCCCCGCCACTCGCGGCGAGGTCCACTTCCGCGCCTGAGTCACGGGGCCGTCGCGTGCACCACGAAGACGCTTCGGACGCGCTCGCCGTCGTCGGCGGTGAAGGTCTTCGCCGACACATCGACGAAGCCGTGGGCCAGCGCGGCGGCCCCGGCCTCGTCGAGCGGGAACGCCAGGTCCTTCGGCACGAACTCGGCGAACGGCCCGGACGGCTTGAACCGCGCTCCGGACACCACCGAGAACGCCAGCCGCCCGCCCGGCTTCAGTACGCGCAGCCAGTCCGCGAACGCCACCGCGCCCAGGAAGTGCAGCGAGGACGCGCACAGCACCACGTCGGCCGAACCGTCGGGCGCCGGCATCGGCACCGCCGGCGCGACCTGCCACGTGATGACGCCGGCCGGATCCTGCGCGGCGGCCTTCGCCTCGGCCCGCGCGACCATGGCCGGCGACAGGTCGACAGCCAGCACGCGCGCCGGCTTCAGCTGCAACGCCGCATAGGCCGCGAAGCCGGTCCCCGTGGCGACGTCCAGCACGAGTTCCGGGCCGGACGGCAGCGGCTCGACCAGCGCGGCGGCCACCGAGGCGTGGAACGTGTCGTCGTCGTAGTGCTCGGCTGTGCCGTCGAAGAACGCGGCCCGGGATTCGTCGCTCACGAACCCAACCTAGCCGGGCCCACCAGCGGTTTTCAGGCGGCGACGCCCGGCGAACCCGAGGTCGGCGCGGTGGTACCAGGCCAGCTCGCGGTCACCTTCCAGCCAGCACAGGAGCACGTCGGTGCCGTCCAGCTCCGCCGGGAAGTCGACCAGCAGCGGCGCGAACCCCTTGAGCTCGGCGCCGGTGCGCTGGACCGTCGTCATCAGGTCGTCGAGGCGGGCCTGCGCGGCCTTCCACTCGGGCAGGCCGCCCAGCTCGGTGGCCCGGCCGCCCGGTCGCAGCGACGCCGCGAGCTCGGCGGCGTCGGCGCGGACGCGCACGAGTTCGTCGAGGACCGGCCGCAGGCGCGTCAGTTCGGCGCGGGCCTCGGCGACGGTGAACAGTCCCATCCGCCGATGATGCCACCGGCGTGGGTCAGCCCTCGCGCCGCCGCCGGACCAGCGCGTTGGCCAGTCCGCTGCCGACCAGCAGGAAGCCGACGCCGAGCAGGCCGCCGATGAAGAGGAAGTCCATGACGCCGTAGGCGATGTCGCTCTTCGGCATCAGGTTGACCAGCCGGAACCCCCATTCGGGCATGGCCATCGCGGCGACGCCGGGCAGCACGCCGTAGATCAGGCCGCCGAGGATCGGGCCGACCGCCGACAGGGCGCCGAGCGCGGCGACGACCAGCAGCAGGATCGCCCCGCCGGCCAGCAGCGCGATGCCGAGGGCGTCGCGGTTGGTGCTCAGCGTGGCCTGGATCAGCTGCTGCTGGCGCAGGCCGCCCCAGCTCAGCAGGCCGAGCGCGACCGGCGTCAGCACGAGCCCGCCGAGCGCGCTGACGACGTGCGCGGCTCCGCGGCGCGGCCGCTCGTCGAGCACGTCACCGGGCTCACCGGAATCCTGGTAGTCGTTCTCGTAGTCGTCTTCGTAGCCGGCGTACCGATGGGTCGACATGGCCGTCACCTCCCGCATCAAGAATTCACGGGTGGCATCGTGCCCTGGTTCACGCCCGAAAAGCGATGGTCGCTCGGCGAGCGGTCGGATCGGGCCGTGCCCGGTGATCCGTGCCACAAAGCGCGGGTGGAGACTTGATGCCGACCACTACTTGAACCATCCAGGTGCGTCAAGCAGTACGCTTGTACCGCTACCGGCGAGACGTATCGAAGAACGCGAAGATCCGCGGAAGGAGCACCGCTGCTCATGGCCAAGATCAAGGTCCAGGGCACCGTCGTCGAACTCGACGGCGATGAGATGACCCGCATCATCTGGCAGTTCATCAAGGACAAGCTGATCCACCCGTACCTGGACGTGAACCTGGACTACTACGATCTGGGCATCGAGGAGCGGGACCGCACCGACGACCAGGTCACCATCGACTCCGCGAACGCCATCAAGAAGCACGGCGTCGGCGTCAAGTGCGCGACGATCACCCCGGACGAGGCGCGCGTCGAGGAGTTCGGCCTCAAGAAGATGTGGCTGTCCCCGAACGGGACGATCCGCAACATCCTCGGCGGCGTGATCTTCCGCGAGCCGATCGTCATCCAGAACATCCCGCGGCTGGTGCCGACGTGGACGAAGCCGATCATCATCGGCCGTCACGCCCACGGCGACCAGTACAAGGCGACCAACTTCAAGGTCCCCGGCCCCGGCACGCTGACCATCAGCTTCACCCCGGAGGACGGGTCGGAGCCGATGGAGTTCCAGGTCGCGAAGTTCCCCGAGGGCGGCGGCGTCGCCATGGGGATGTACAACTACCGCAAGTCGATCGAGGACTTCGCGCGCGCGTCGCTGCAGTACGGCCTCGACCGCGGCCTGCCGGTCTACATGTCGACCAAGAACACGATCCTCAAGGCCTACGACGGCATGTTCAAGGACGTGTTCCAGGAAATCTTCGACGCCGAGTTCAAGGCCGACTTCGACAGCAAGGGCATCTCCTACGAGCACCGCCTGATCGACGACATGGTCGCCGCGGCGATGAAGTGGGAGGGCGGCTACGTCTGGGCGTGCAAGAACTACGACGGTGACGTCCAGTCCGACACGGTCGCGCAGGGCTTCGGCTCGCTCGGCCTGATGACGTCGGTGCTGCGCACGCCGGACGGCCGGACCGTCGAGGCCGAGGCCGCGCACGGCACGGTCACCCGGCACTACCGCCAGCACCAGCAGGGCAAGCCGACGTCGACCAACCCGATCGCGTCGATCTACGCCTGGACCCGCGGCCTCGAGCACCGCGGCAAGCTGGACGGCAACCAGGAGCTGATCGGCTTCGCGAACAAGCTCGAGCAGGTCGTCGTCGAGACCGTCGAAAGCGGCCAGATGACGAAGGACCTCGCGCTGCTCATCAGCAAGGACCAGCCGTGGCAGACGACCGAGGAGTTCCTCGCGACGCTGGACGACAACCTGGCGAAGAAGATCGCCCAGGGCTGAGTTCGTGCGTTGAAGGCCCCCTCCCCGGTTCGCCGGGGAGGGGGCCTTTCGCTTTGATCACACGCGGTGACGTCGCTGGCGCCTCCGGGTGGTTGCGTCGTCCGGCGCTGCCGCCGGGGTAAAGGATTGCCTACCCTTGGCGTGGGGACGGGTTCGCGGGTTGGAGGAAGGCATGTCGAAGAAGACTCTGCTCATCTTGGGCGCGCTCGTCCTGATCGTCATCGTGTACGTGAACTCGTCGGGCAAGCAGGCGTCGGGAGCGTCGGCCACCGGCTGCAAGGTGACGGTGACCGCCGACGTCCTCAACGCCCGCGAAGCGGCCGACGGCAACGCCAAGGTCGTCGGCAAGTACCTGCGTGACGCCCAGTTCGACGTCCTGCCGGGTGTGCAGGCCGGCTTCCGGAAGGTGGCCGACAACAAGTGGGTGGCCGCCGAGTTCACCCAGCCCGTCGCCGGCTCCGCCTGCTGAGGTTTCAGAGGCCGATCAGGTCGGCCGCGAGCGTGACGACACCGAAGGCCGCGGCCGAGAGGCCGAGCGTCCGCGCGCGTTTCGGGTCCCGTTTCGCGGCCGCGCGCCAGTAGAGGCCGATCCCGATCGCCAGCATCAGCAGTTCGACGACGGCCGAGACGGCGGGCAGCCGCCAGAGCCCGAAGCCGAAGACGGGCAGATCGCCGGCGTTGCCGGGCAGGATCGGCAGGTCGGCGCGGTGCACGACGAGGTCGAGCAGCCAGTGCGAGAAGACGACCCCGCCGAGCACGAGCCCGGCTTCGCGGCCGAGCCAGTTGGCGGCGACGGCGCCGAAGAGCGCGGCGAGCACCAGTGCGCCGACGAGCGAGTGCGTGTAGTCGGCGTGGATGACGCCGCCGCCGTAGCCTTCGCCGTCGATCGTCTCGACACCGCTCAGGTAGAGCGGCACGAAGACGACGTCGAGCCAGGCGGTGGCGAGCATGAGCGTCCACACGGGAATGGCCGGACGGCCCGCCTTGACGGCGGCGGCCAGCCCGAAGTGCCCGGCGATCATCGGCGGGCCTCCGTCCAGGGGAAGCGCGTGTCGAGCACGCCGAGCCCGACGGTGAAGAGGAGGACGGCGAGGAGGAAGGTCATCGTTTCTCCGGGTGGTTCGTCGCGTAGTCGGTGAGGCCCTGGACCAGCATTTTCTTGAGCACTTCGAAGCTCTCGCCGACGTCTTCGGGGCGCCCGAAGCCACCGGAGGCTTCGAGGCTTGCGAAGCCGTGAACGGCGGCGCGGATGCACCGCGTGGCGTGGACGGATCGGGCGTGATCGAAGCCGAAGGGCCGCAGGACGGCGAAGACGACTTCGGCAACGGCATGGGTGGCGCGGCTGAGTTCGACATCTCCCTGATCGGGGGCGGCGGTCAGGGCGTGGGTGCGGTGCGGGTGGGCTTGCAGGTAGTGCCGGTAGGCGTCGGCAAGGGCGGCAACGGCGGCAACGGCGTCCCCGCCCTCGCGCCCGGTGGCGGCGTTCTTGAGGGTGTCGGCCATTTCTTTGACGACCCGAAGGTCGATGAGCCGCCGAAGGTCCGCGAGGTTCTTGACGTGCTTGTAGAGGGAAGGGGCGGCAACCCCGGCGCGTTCGGCGACCTTGGCCAGGGTGAGCTCGCCGGGCCCGGCCTCATCGACGAGGGCGATCGCCAGCTCGACCACGGCATCGGTGGTCAGCCCGGCTCTAGGCGACATGGTGGCTACTTGGCATAGCTTTAAAGCTAATATCCGTAGCTTCGGCGGTCAAGGCCCGGTTTTTGTCGGTGGTGGGTGCTAGAACTGATCACGTCGAAAACCGCAGGTGGCGGCCGTTGGGGGCCGCTGGGAAGGAGGGAACGCCCGGGGGCGGGCGACAACTGAATCGCCGCTTGGGTTGGGCCGGTTTGGGCCGGGTGTCCGCGGGGTCTCCAGGGGGAGTCTCGCGGGCCGGGCGCCCGAGCGGCGCGGTGGATCGAGCCTTGGAATCGAGCCTTGGGCTCGTGCTCAGACGGGGGTCAGAGCACGAGGGACGATCGCCGGGGTGCCGGGGTGCGGCAGCGGTCAGCCAGGCGCGGTGGCGGCGCGTCATAGCGCGATGGAGAGGTTCACTTCCGCGATCGGCGCCTCCGCCTGGCCCCCTCGGCAGCCGCGGCGGCAGGCGGCCAGCCATGCGAGGCCGTCGGCCGGGCGAGGGTCGGCCAGCCGGCCTAAGCGGTCAGCCGGCCGGAGCCTGCGCCCGCTAAGGCGTCACAGCCCGATGACCAGGTCCTCGTCCGCCACCAGCACCTCGCCACGGAACTCGCCCCGCGCCTCCTCGGCCGCCGCGGCGCGGTTGGTGCCGGGCCAGAAGTGCGTGAGCAGGAGCCTTTGCGCTCCGGCCTTCTCCGCCCAGTGGCCCGCCTCCGCGGCCGTCATCAGGTAGCGGGGCTCGGCCTCCGGTGGTGGGGTGCGGAGGGTGGCGTCGCAGATGAACAGGTCTGCCTCGCGCCCGAGCTCGGCCAGGGCCGGCGACGGGCCCGTGTCGCCCGTGTAGGCGACGGTCAGCCCGTCCGCGACCAGGCGCACCCCGAAATTCGGCTGGTGGTGCGGCAAGGCGTACGACGTCAGCCGGAACGGTCCGACGTCGGCCGCGTCGCCCAACTCGCGCACGTCGAAAAGCGCCGTCGGATGTGGTCTGGGCTCCATCGCCTCGAGCCGCCGGACGGTTCCGGTCGTGCAGTGCAGCGGCAGCCGTGCCGAAGGCGCGTCGACCTGGACGGTGTAGTGCCACGCTCGCCCGAGCGCGCTCACGTCGGCGCAGTGGTCGGGGTGCTCGTGCGTCACGATCACCGCATCCGGCAACCCGCCTCGACAGTGCGTGAACAACCTCGACGCGGTGCCGTACCCGAGGTCGAGGACGATGCGAAACCCGTTGTGCGACAACAGGAACCCGGCGCAGGCGCGTCCGGGCTCCGGCCATGCGCCACAACTGCCGAGCACAGTCAGATCACCCATGCGCGGCAGTCTGGCAGAACCGGCACAGCGCCCGCCGTCGGTCACCTCACCGGCCCCGCTGCCCGGAGACTCCGCCGGGTAGCGTGCAGTCCGTGCTGACCGTCTCCACCGTGAACGTCAACGGCCTCCGCGCCGCCGCCAAGAAGGGCTTCGTCGAGTGGCTCGCCGCCACCCGAGCCGACGTGGTCGCCTGCCAGGAGGTGCGGGCCGAAGCCAGCCAGCTGCCCGCCGCCGTCGTCGAACCCGAGGGGTGGTTCTCCGTGCACGCCCCCTCGGCCGCCAAGGGGCGCAACGGCGTTGCCGTCTACAGCCGCGTCGAGCCCGAAGAGGTGCGCGTCGGCTTCGGGGAGCCCGAATTCGAAGACAGCGGGCGGTACCTCGAGGTGCACCTGCCGAACGTCGTCGTCGCGAGCCTCTACCTGCCCAGCGGGGACGTCGGCACCGAACGTCAGGACGAAAAGGAACGCTTCATGGCCGCGTTCCTGCCCTACCTCGTCGAGCTCCGGGCGAAGGCCGCCGCCGACGGGCGGGAAGCCGTCGTGGTCGGGGACTGGAACATCGCCTACGACACCGTCGACCTCAAAAACTGGCGCGGCAACCGCAAGAACTCCGGCTTCCTGCCCGAAGAACGCGCCTGGCTCGGCCGCGTCTACACCGAGGCCGGCTTCACCGACGTCCAGCGCCGGCTCGATCCCGAAGGCCCCGGCCCGTACACCTGGTGGTCCTATCGCGGCCAGGCCTTCGACAACGACTCCGGCTGGCGCATCGACTGCCAGCTCGCGACGCCCGGCCTCGCCGAGAAGGTCGTCGACGTCGTGGTCGAGCGAGCGGCCGCCTACGACCAGCGCTGGTCCGACCACGCGCCCGTCACCGCGACCTACGACATCGACTTCCCCCAGTAGGACGCTCAGCAGGAGAGGTTGCCGCCCGTCGGGACGCCGAGGATCCCGGCGAACCGCGTGTACAGGTCGATCCGGCTCTGCACCTGGGCCGGGTTGCCGCCGTTGCACTCGATCGAACCGTTGATGCTGCGGATGGTCTCGCCGAAACCACGCCCGTTGACCATCGCGTCGTGCGGCGTCATCGTGCCGGGGCCGCTCTGGGTGTTCCAGTACCAGAGCCCGGTCTGCCACGCGACCGCCGCGTCCCGCTCGACCAGGTACGGGTTGCCGAGCAGATCGATGCCGAGCGCGTCGCCGGCCGCCTTGTAGTTGAAGTTCCAGCTCAGCTGGATCGGGCCGCGGCCGTAGTACGCCGCGGTGCCCGCCGGGCAGCCGTACGGCTGGCTCGTGTCGCAGTAGTGCGGGTAGTTCGCGGTGTTCTGCTCCACGACGTACACCAGCCCGCCGGTTTCGTGGCTGACGTTCGCGAGGAACGCGGCGGCTTCCTGCTTCTTCACCGTGTCGTCGCCGGTGTTCGCGAAACCGGGGTAGGCCGACAGCGCCGCGGTGAGGCCGCTGTAGGTGTAAAAGGTGTTGCGGCCCGGGAACATCTGCCCGAACTGCGCCTCGCTGACCACAAAGGACGCAGCGGACGCGACCGGGGCCAGTGCGACGGCCGTGACGAGCGCGCTCATCGCCACTCCGGCGCGCTTCAGGAAGCGGGTGATCGCCATGCGGGACTCCTCTTGTCACGCCGTCCGGGCGCGGTCCGGACGGACTCGGCAACTACTCCAAGAGGTATAGACCAATCACTATCCGGTGAAAAGTTTTCCGAACAGGAGGACGCGATCGGAGCAGTGGGTACTGCGGCGAACGTCGCAGCGTGAGCAGATGCTGCGAAGAACGGGTGACCCCCGATCGGACACTCTCCGGTCACGCTCTACTTCGAGTAGTAGCGACTTCACCCACCCGGGTAACGAGAGTGAACCCCGGGGGCGCCCGAGGCGTATTACAGAATGAGCGCTACCCTCGCTTCCGAGTTGATCAGAACCGGCAGGTCTTGACACGCTCGGTAGTTTTCTGACCAGTAGCACGCAACGTCTCACTCGGATGGGTGAGCGTTACTCGCGGGAGGCACTCCGGTGCGCAACCCAGGTCGAACCCTGTTGCGGTCCACCCTGCGCGGTTCCCGCGCGGCCGTGGTGGTCGCGCTCGTCCCGGCGGGCCTGCTCCTGGCCGGCGGCAGCGCGTTCGCCGCCGACACGACGACGGCGCAGGCCGACACCAACGTCGAGGCCTTCGGCGTGCTCGGCCCCGTCGGGCTGGTCGCGGTCGCGCTCGGCATCGTCGGCATGACGCTCGGTGTGCTGCGCCAGCGCCGCAAGACCCGGCTGGCCGAGGCCGCCCCCGCGGTGCCGGAGGTGCCCGACCCGGTCACGGCGATGGCCGAAGCCGTCCTCGGCGAGCCCGACGCGACGCCGACCCGCCCGTTCCTCACCCAGCGCCCGAACGCCTGAGGGCCCTCGGCGCCCGCCGCTCGTCGCGGCCTGGAAGAATCCTGACGTGTCCGAAGAGCAGACCGTCGCAGAGCGCCGCCCGCGGGTCCTGTCCGGGATCCAGCCGACCGCCGACTCGTTCCACCTCGGCAACTACCTCGGCGCGCTGCGCCAGTGGGTGAAGCTGCAGGACACGCACGAGGCGTTCTACAGCGTCGTCGACCTGCACGCGATCACGGTCGAGCAGGACCCGAAGGTGCTGCGCCAGCGCACCCGCGTCTCGGCCGCGCAGCTGCTCGCCATCGGCATCGACCCGCAGCGCAGCGCCCTGTTCGTGCAGAGCCACGTCCCGGAGCACGCGCAGCTGAGCTGGGTCCTGGAGTGCCAGACCGGCTTCGGCGAGGCCGGCCGGATGACGCAGTTCAAGGACAAGTCGGCGAAGCAGGGCTCCGACCGCTCCAGCGTCGGCCTGTTCACCTACCCGGTCCTGCAGGCTGCCGACATCCTGCTCTACCAGGCCGACGCCGTCCCGGTCGGCGAGGACCAGCGCCAGCACCTGGAACTGACGCGCGACCTCGCGCAGCGCTTCAACAACCGGCTGGGCAAGACGTTCGTGGTGCCGGAGCCGTACATCATCAAGGACACGGCCAAGATCTACGACCTGCAGGAACCGACGGCCAAGATGAGCAAGTCGGCGTCCAACGTCAACGGCATCATCGAGCTGCTCGAGGACCCGAAGCGTTCGGCGAAGAAGCTCCGCTCGGCGGTGACGGACACGGGCCGCGAGGTCAAGTTCGACGCGGAGAACAAGGCGGGCGTCTCGAACCTCCTGACGATCTACTCGGCCCTGACCGGCCGGACGATCCCGGACCTCGAAGCAGCGTACGAGGGCAAGGGCTACGGCGACCTGAAGAAGGACCTCGGCGAGGTGTTCGTCGAGTGGGTGACCCCGGTCCAGGAGCGCGCCAAGTCCTATTTGGACGATGTTGCGGAGCTGGACAAGGTCCTCGCCGCGGGCGCCGAACGTGCGCGCGAGGTGGCGTCGAAGACGCTGGCCAAGACGTACCAGCGAATCGGGTTCCTGCCGCCGGTGCGGTGAAGCTGATCCTGCTCAACGGCCCGCCGGCCGGCGGCAAGTCGACGCTGGCCCGGCGCTACGCCGACCACCACCCGCCGGCGCTGGCCCTGGACGTGGACCGCATCCGGGCGATGCTCGGCGCCTGGCGATCAGCGCCGGGCGAGGCCGGCCGGCTCGCGCGGGAGATCGCCTTGGCGGCGGCGCGGACGCACCTCGGCGCGGGGCACGACGTGGTGGTGCCGCAGCTGGTGGCGCGGGCCGGGTTCCCGGAACGGCTCGAGGCGCTGGCGGCCGAGTGCGGGGCGACTTTCCACGAGGTGGTGTTGCTGCCGGGGCGGGAGGTGGTCCGGCGCCGCTTCGCTGCCCGAGGCGAAGCGGAGATCGAGTCGGCCGTGCCGCTGACCGAGCGGGAGTTGGATGCGGCTTACGAGGCGGTCGCCGCGTTCGGTGCGAGCCGCGGGGTGCCGGTGCTCACCGCGGTGGACGCCTATTCCGCGCTGCTGACCTCGATCACGTGAAGGGTGGCGCGTGCCTTGACCCGCGGCGGGCCTGGATCACGCGAACGAACCTCCCCCGCGCCGGGCGCTCGCGTTGCGGGGTTCACCTTGCGTGGTTAGCGTTTCACGGTGGCGACTGAAGAGAAGGAAAAGCTCCTGCCGCGGTTGCGGCGGAAGTACCCGTGGCTCGATCACCTCATCCGGGCCAACGATGCCTTCACCGAGCGGTACGGCAACCACTACGCCGCCGCCATCACCTACTTCAGCGTGCTCTCCGTCATCCCGATCCTGATGGTCGCCTTCGCCGTTGTCGGCCTCGCCGTCAACAACGATCCGGACATCATCCGGCAGATCTCCGACGGCATCAAGAAGTCCGTGCCCGGTGGGCTGCAGACCCTCGTCACCGGGATCGTCGACGCCGCGCTCAAGTCCGGGAGCGGGATCGGGATCTTCGGTCTGCTCATCGCCCTCTACTCCGGCGTCGGGTGGATGTCGAACCTGCGGGACGCCCTCACCGCGCAGTGGGGCCAGGAAAAACAGCCGCAGCCGGTCGTCAAGCAGACGCTCAAGGACCTCGTGGCGCTGATCGGGCTCGGGGTCGCCCTCGTCGTCTCCTTCGCCCTGACCGCGATCGGCGGTGGCGTGGGGCAGTTCCTGCTCGAACTCGTCGGGCTCGAACACGCCACCTGGGCGATCGTGCTGCTCCGGGGCGCCACCATCGTCCTCGGCCTGGCCGCGAACACCCTCGTCTTCCTCTGGGTGATCGCCCGTCTGCCGCGGGAACGCGTCGCGCTGCGCAGTGCAGTGAAGGGTGCCGTGTTCGCCGCGGTCGGGTTCGTCGTGCTGCAGCAGGCCGCCACGATCTACCTGGCCAGCGTGACGAAGTCGCCCGCGTTCGCGCTGTTCGGGCCGGTCATCGGCCTGCTCGTGTTCGCCAACCTCGTCTCGCGCTTCCTCCTGCTCGTCACGGCCTGGACCGCGACGGCCAAGGAGAACGAACGCAAGGTCATCGCGCCCCCGCCGCCGGTTCGGCTCGAGCAGAACGTCACCCTCCAGCGCGGGCCCGGCCTCGGCGCCGTCGCCGGGGCCTTCAGCGCCGGTGCGCTGCTCGCCTGGCTGGGCGGGCGCCGCAAGCCTTGACAGCTGCGCGTCCAGTAAAGAAACTGAACCGGTAAGAAATCTGAACCGGAGGGGTTTCGTGCTGCTGGACGCCGCCCGCGAGTGTGCCGACCTCGCCAAGACCCTCGCCCCGGTCACCGAGCGGCAGCGCGCCCTGCCGCCCGAGCTGGTCGCGAAGCTGACCGACGCCGAGCTGTTCCGCACCGGCGTCCCCGGCTACCTCGGCGGCCCCGAAGCGTCGCCCGCCGTCAGCCTCGAAACCGCCGAGACCGTCGCACGCGGGGACGCCTCCGCCGGCTGGTGCGTCTCGATCGCCGTGACCAGCAGCCTGCTCTCGGCCTACGCCCCGCCTAAGTGCGCCGAAGAGGTCTTCGGGGACCCGCGCACGGTCGCCGCCGGGGTCTGGGCGCCGCGCGGGGCCGGCCGGAAGGTCGACGGCGGTTACCTCGTCACCGGCCGGTGGGCCTTCTGCAGCGGCATCCCGCACGCCGACTGGCTCTTCGCCGGGTTCGTCCACGAGAAGGCGCTCTATGTCGCCGCGTTGCCGAAGGCCGACATCGAAGTGCTCGACACCTGGCACACCAACGGCCTGCGCGGCACCGGCAGCCACGACTGCGTCGCCGACGACCTGTTCGTCCCGGAGCACCGCGTCTTCTCGGTGCTGGCCGGCCCGCCGCCGGAAGCCGTTGCGCTGCACCGGTTCCCGCTCTTCGGGTTCTTCGCGCTGTCGGTCGCGGCCGCCGCGCTGGGCAACGCGCGCGGCGCCATCGACGACCTCGTCGAACTTGCCTCGACGCGCACGCCGCTCGGCTCCAGCCGGTCGCTGGCCGAGCGGTCGGCGACCCAGGCCGCGGTCGCGGAGGCCGAAGCGGCCCTGCGTGCCGCGCGGCTGCTCTACTACACGAGCATCGACGACGCCTGGCAGGCCGCGCAGGGCCACGAACCGGTGCCGGACGCGCTCAAGCTGGGCCTCCGGCTGGCCGCGACGCACGTGACGCGCACGGCCGCGAAGGTCGCCGAGAGCATGTACGACCTCGGCGGCGGCGCGGCGATCTACGAGACTTCGCCGTTGCAGCGCCGGTTCCGCGACGCGCACACCGCAACCGCCCACTTCCAGGTCAACCCGGCCAGCTACGAGCTCTCCGGCAAGCTCCTGCTGGGCGTCCCGGCCCGGACGGAACAGCTGTGACCGGCCTGGAGCACCGGTTCACGGCGGACTCGGTCGGCCGCGCGCTCGACCTGGTCGGCGAGCGGTGGAGCCTGCTCATCCTGCGGGAGGCGTTCTTCGGCGTGCGCCGCTACGGCGAGTTCGCGCGCAACCTGTCCATCCCGCGCCCGACGTTGTCCGCCCGGCTGAAGACCCTCGTCGACGCCGGCGTGCTCGAACGTGTCGACCCGGTGCCCGAATACGTGCTGACCGCCGCCGGCCGGGACCTCTTCGGCGCCGTCGTCACGCTCATGCAGTGGGGGGACCGGCACCTCGCCGGCCCTGCGGGGCCGCCGATCCTGTTGCGGCACCACGACTGCGGGGAGGTCGGTGGGACGTACGTCGCCTGCGGCCACTGCGGCGGCGCGATCGCCACCGATCGGGTGACGCCCGAGCCGGGGCCCGGTTTCCGCTAGCCCGCGGCCTTCTTGCGCTGGTGCCCGACCACGAACCCGCCGACGATGATCAGGAACACCACCAGCGTGATGATCCAGCCGGTGACGCCGAACGGGTCTTCCTTCGCCGCCGACGCGGCCGCGGACGTCCCGCTGTTGCCGGTGCCGCCGTCGGCGAGCACGGACGGATCTTCGCTCGACGGCGCCGCGGCCGGTGCCTGGTAGGTGATCTGGCCGACCGGCACGGCCCGGTCCTCCTCGAGCGCGAAGCCGTAGTCGAGCAGCTTCGCCGCCTGGTCGACCACCTTCGTCGGCTTCTGCTCGGCGCGCAGCATGACGACCGCGAGGCGCTTGCCCTTGCGCTGCGCCGCGCCCACGTAGGTGTGCCGTGCGTCGTCGGTGAAGCCGGTCTTGCCGCCGAGGAAGCCGGGGTAGACGCCGAGGAGCTTGTTGTCGTTGAAGATCGG
The DNA here is from genome assembly GCF_053601215.1 of Amycolatopsis sp. NPDC004772. Taxonomy (NCBI): domain Bacteria; kingdom Bacillati; phylum Actinomycetota; class Actinomycetes; order Pseudonocardiales; family Pseudonocardiaceae; genus Amycolatopsis; species Amycolatopsis sp. NPDC004772. Next base: position 2,657 of record NZ_JBSGBK010000043.1, on the reverse strand, counting down.
GATGGCCGGTTTGCCGCCGGTCGCCGGGATTTCGAAGCTCTTCGTCGCGACGACCTTCGCGAACTCCGGCTGCTTCATCGCGTAGTGGAAGATCAGGCTGAGGTCGTAGGCCGAGGTCGACATGCCCGGCCCGTCCAGGCCCGACGGCGTCGCGGCGCGCGTGTCGAGCGCGCCGACCTTCGCGGCCAGCGCGTTCATCTTCGCCACCGTGGCGTCGACCCCGCCGAGCACCGTGGCGAACGCGTGCGCGACGTCGTTGCCCGAGTGCATCAGCAGGCCGTGCAGCAGCTGGTCGACGGTGTACCGGCCGCCGGCGACGAGGCCGACGCAGGTGCACTCCTGCTCGGCGTCCTCCTTCGTCGCGATGATCGGCTGCTGCGGGTCCAGCTGGGTGACGACGACCAGCGCGAGCAGCGTCTTGATCAGGGACGCAGGCCGCTGCCGGGCGTGCGGGTCCTTCGCCGCGACCACCGCGCCGGTGTCGAGGTCCTGCACCACCCAGGACGCCGCGGTGTTGCCGTCCGGCGGGTTGAGCGCGCCGTCCGGGGTGATCAGGCCGCATTCGGCCATCCGGGCGCCGCCGACCGGGACCGCGGGCACCGCCAGCGGCGCCGGGGCCTGCTTGCCCGGCGCGGGCTTCTCCGACGTGTCGACCGGCGGCGGGGGTGCCTGGCGGTTCGCGCACTGACCCTGTTGCGGCGCCGCGGCCGCCAGTGCCGGCGAGCTCAGGGCCAGGAGGGCGGCGGCGAGCGTCGTCGTGAAGACCTTGAGCGACCGGGAAACAACGGAGTGCACCCACGCAATCTAGCGTCGCGACCGCCGCCGCATACTACGGGGCATGCGCATTTCACGCGGCACCTCGCTGTTCCTGCTGGCCTTCGGTGTGTGGTCGTGGATCATCTGGATCACCTTCGCGAAGAACCTGTGGGACAGCGACCGGGCCTGGACCCCCGACGGCTCGCCCACCGCCTACTTCGTGGTGCACGCCGTGCTGACCGTCGTTTCGTTCGTGCTCGGCACGATCATCGGCGTGCTCGGCTGGCGCGGCGTCCGGGCCACCGCGCGGGTCTCCTCCTGACTTTGGTCGGTGGCGCGGCTTCCGGGGCCGGTTTAGGTTGACGCCACAGACCCTGGAGGTGGAATGTCCCGTTTACGTCGAATGGCGGCCCCGCTTGCGCTGGCCGTCGGAGGCGGCCTGTTCGCGGTGGCCCCGGCCGCGGAGGCCGCGCCGGCTGCCTGCGACACGACGAGCACGCCGTACACCTACGTCGTGATGTACCAGCCGGGCACCCGCGCGTCGGCTGTCGACAAGGAGCTGGCGGCCAAGTGCGGCACGAAGGTCGCGTATTACGCGCCGATCGGCGTCGCAATCGCCAGCTCGCGCAATGCGGACTTCCAGCAGAAGATCGGCGTCTACCGGGCCTATTCGGGCGCCAAGGACGTGGCCTCCCAGGGTGCGGCGGCCTCGGCCCGTTCGCTGGGCGCGGTGCGCACGCTGGAGGACACCCGCTCGGTCGCGGCGGCCGGTGACCTGTCCGCGCAGCAGTGGGACATGAAGGCGATCCACGCGCCGGAAGCCAACAAGATCTACCAGGGCAGCCGCGCGGTGACGGTCGGCGTGCTCGACTCGGGCATCGAGGCAACACACCCGGCGCTCAAGGCGGCTCTCGACGTTCGTTCGTCGGCCGGCTGCGTGACGGGCGCACCGGACCTGACGCCGGCCGCGTGGCAGCCGACGACCTCGGACCACGGAACGCACGTGGCGGGCACGATCGCGGGCAAGGACCCGGCGGCGGGCTTCACGGGCATCGCCCCGGGCGTCCGGCTGGCCTCGGTGAAGGTGGTCAACGACGCGGGCTACATCTTCCCGGAGTCGGCGGTCTGCGGCTTCGTCTGGGCGGCGGAGCACGGCTTCGCGGTGACGAACAACAGCTACTACATCGACCCGGGGATGTTCTACTGCCCGAAGCAGCCGGGAGACGCGGCGGCGTTCGAGGCGATCCGCAGGGCGGTGGCGTACTCGACGCATCGAGGAGTGCTCAACGTGGCGGCGGCGGGCAACGACAGCTTGGACCTCACGAACCAGACCACGGACAAGAACCGCCCCCACCCGGTGGACGCGTCGTGCGCCATCCTCCCGGGCATGGCTGACGAAGTGGTGACGGTGTCCTCGGTCGGCTACGCGGGTACGAAGTCGGACTTCAGCAATTACGGCGAGATCGAGGTAACGGCCCCGGGCGGCGCGTTCGAGCAGTCGCCACCGGAAGGAGCGGGCCCGGCCTGCCCCCTGTCATCGGTGGTCGGCGGCCAGTACGGCTCGAAGTGCGGAACATCAATGGCATCCCCCCACGCGGCCGGGGTGGCGGCACTGCTGGCATCGAAGTTCCGCGGAGCATCCCCAAGGTTCCTGACGCAGATCCTGGAGAGCGAAGCGGACGTGGTGAGGTGCGCATCGACGGAAGAGGCGTGCACAGGCCCGGCAAAGAACAATTCGTACTACGGCCACGGCCTGGTAAACGCCCTGGACGCGGTCCGCTGACGCAACCAATAGAGGAGCTGGGTGGTCATCCCGTCGCCTGAGGCCGTGAAAATCGCTTTGAGCCGGGCCCGCAACCCACCACCCAGAGCTGGGTGAGGGCGCAGGCTTGCGGGCCCGG
>NZ_JBSGBK010000042.1:0-69185 GCF_053601215.1 Amycolatopsis sp. NPDC004772 | reverse complement strand
CGTCCAGCGCACCCAATGTGGCGTTCGGTGCGTTGGACGCACCGAACGCCACATTGGGGCGCTTTTCCGTAGCCTAGGAGATCAGCTGACCGGAACCGGCTCTTCCTCGGTCGAGCGCAGGCGCTGCGAGATCACCTTCGTGATGCCGTCGCCCTGCATGCTGACGCCGTAGAGGGCGTCGGCGATCTCCATGGTCGGCTTCTGGTGGGTGATGATGATCAGCTGCGACGAGTCGCGCAGCTGCTCCAGCAGCCCGATCAGCCGGCGCATGTTGGTGTCGTCGAGCGCGGCCTCGACCTCGTCCATGACGTAGAAGGGCGAGGGCCGGGCGCGGAAGATCGCCACCAGCATGCCCACCGCGACCAGCGACTTCTCGCCACCGGACAGCAGCGACAGCCGCTTGACCTTCTTGCCCGGCGGGCGCGCTTCGACGTCGACGCCGGTGGCCAGCAGGTCGTCCGGCTCGGTGAGGACCATCCGGCCCTCGCCGCCTGGGAAGAGCACGCCGAACACCGTCTCGAACTCGCGGGCCACGTCCGCGTACGCGGAGGCGAAGACCTCGAGGATCTTCTCGTCGACCTGCTTGATGACGGCTTCGAGGTCCTTGCGGGTGTCCTTGAGGTCCTCCAACTGCGTGGAGAGGAACTTGTACCGCTCCTCCAGCGCCGCGAACTCCTCGAGGGCGAGCGGGTTGACCTTGCCCAGCAGCGAAAGGTCCTTCTCGGCGCGCTTGGCGCGGCGGGCCTGGGTGTCGCGGTCGTAGGGCATCGGCGGCGGCGGGGTGACGTCCTCGCCGCGGTCCTTGGCCGCCTCGTACTCGGCCATCTCGCCCGCGCTCGGCGGGACCGGGACGTCCGGGCCGTACTCGCGGACGAGGTCCTCCAAGCCCATGCCGAAGTCTTCGGCGATCTTGGCTTCGAGGGTCTCCAACCGCAGCCGCTGCTCGGCGCGCAGGACCTCGTCGCGGTGGACGGCGTCGGTCAGCTTCTCCAGCTCGCCGGTCAGCTCGCGGACCTTCGCGCGGACCCCGGTCAGCGCCTGCTCGCGGCTCTGGCGGCGGGCCTGGACCTGGTCGCGTTCGGTGGCGGCGCGCTGCACCGAGTGCTCGATGCGCTCCAGCGCGATCTCGCCGGCGTTGACGACGGCGTTGGCGATCTCGGCGCCGCATTTGCGGGCCGCGGCGGCGCGTTCGGCGCGTTCGCGGGCCTGCTGCTCGGCGTGCGCGGCGCGGCGGAGGCCTTCGGCCTTGCCGGCGATGCTGCGGGCACGCTCTTCGGAGGTGCGCTGCGCGAGCCGCGCCTCCATCTCCTCCTGCCGCACGACGGCCAGTTCTTCGACGGCCTGGTCGCGCTCGGCGGTGTCCGGGTCGTCCTCGACGGGCTGCTCGGCGACGGCGGCGAGCCGTTCCTCCAGCTCGGCGAGCTGGGCCAGCGCCTGGACGCGGCTCTGCTCGACCTTCGCGCGCTGCCCGGACAGCCGTTCGACCTCGGCCTGCGCCTGGCGGGCGGCCTGCTGCAGCCGGTTGAGCCGTTCCGAAGAGCGCGCCTTCCGGACCTTCGCGTCACCGAGGGCGTCCTTAGCCTGGGAGACCTCTTCGCGACGCGCCTGCTGCTCGGCACGGGCGCCTTCCAGCTCGGCCGCGTACCGCTCCAGCGAGCGTTCGGCCAGGCGCAGCCGCTCCCCCGCTTCGTCGACGGCGGCCTGGACCTCGATCACGCTCTCGCGCTTGCCGGAGCCACCGATCGCCCAGCGGGCGCCGAAGACGTCGCCCTCGGCGGTGACCGCGCGCACCTCGGGGTGCACCGCGACCAGGTGCCGGGCCGCGTCGAGGTCGCGGACGATGGCCAGCTTGTCGAGGGCCTGCTCGACGGCGGGCCGCAGCGGCGCGGGCGCCGTGACGACCTCACGAGCCCAGCGCGCGCCTTCCGGCAGCGACGGCCACGAATAGGTGTCCACAGTGGACTCGGGACCGCCGAGCAGGATGCCCGCGCGGCCGGAGTCCGTCTCCTTCAAGTACTTCAGCGCGCGCAGGGCGTCTTCGCCGCCCGCGACGGCGATCGCGTCGGCGACCGGGCCGAGCGCCGCGGCGAGCGCGACTTCGTGCCCGGGCTCGACGGTCAGCAGCGCGGCGACCGAGCCGAGCAGGCCCGGCAGCTCGTGGGACGCGCCGAGCAGCGCGCCCGCGCCGTCCTTGCGCCGCAGGCCCATGGACAGCGCCTCGACACGCGCCTTCTCCGAGGCGATCTCGCGCTCGGCGGCGCGTTCGGCCTTGACCAGCTCTTCGACGCGCGCCTTGGCCGCGTTGTTCGCCTCGACCGCGCGGTCGTGCCGATCCATCAGGCCGGCGTCGTCGGATTCCTCCGCGCCGCCCTCGGCCTTGGCCAGCTCCAGCTCTTCGACGGCGATCTCGGCGCGCTCGGCGGCTTCCTCGATGGAGACGCTGAGCCGGTCGATCTCGTCGGTCGTGGCGCCGTTCTTGCTGCGCAGCGCCTCGACCTGGCCGGTCAGCTTGGCCATGCCCTCGCGGCGGTCGGCGATGGCGCGGACGGCGGCCCAGTGCGCCCGCTCGGCGGCCTGGACGCGCTGTTCGAGGTCCTCGCGGCGCAGCACGGTCTGGGCGAGCAGCTCCCGGGCCTCCATGACGGCCTCGTTGAGCTCTTCTTCCTGCTCGGCGACGCGCTCGGCCTCTTCGAGGAGCTCTTCGGGGTCGCGGCCGCCGGTGTTCGCCGCGACGTCGGCGGAGAGGTGGCGCTGGCGCTCGATGGCGAGCCGGACGGTGCCGCGCAGCCGCTCGGCCAGCGCGGACAGCTTGTACCAGGTCTCCTGGGCGGTCTGCAGGAGCGGCGCGTCCTCGGCGAGCGAGGCTTCCAGCTCGGCTTCTTCGGCGGAAACGATCTCGAGGGTCTGCTCGACCTCGGCGCGGCGCGCGCGGGCCGTCTTCTCGTCGGCCTCTTCGCGCGCGATGGCCTCCCGCTGGGTGACCAGGTCGTCGGCGAGCAGGCGCAGGCGGGAGTCACGCAGCTCGGACTGCACCGACTGGGCCTTGCGGGCGATCTCGGCCTGCTTGCCCAGGGGCTTGAGCTGGCGGCGCAGTTCGGTCGTCAGGTCGCCGAGGCGGTCGAGGTTGCCCTGCATGTTGGCCAGCTTGCGCAGGGTCTGTTCCTTGCGCTTGCGGTGCTTGAGGACGCCGGCGGCCTCTTCGATGAAGGCGCGGCGCTCTTCGGGCTTGGACTCGAGGATCGCCGAGAGCTGGCCCTGCCCGACGATGACGTGCATTTCGCGGCCGATACCGGAGTCCGACAGCAGTTCCTGGACGTCCATCAGGCGGCAGCGGTCGCCGTTGATCTCGTACTCGCTCGCGCCGTCGCGGAACATCCGGCGGGTGATCGAGACCTCGGAGTACTCGATCGGGAGCGCGCCGTCGGCGTTGTCGATGGTGAGGGTGACCTCGGCGCGGCCGAGCGGGGCGCGGCCCGCGGTGCCGGCGAAGATGACGTCTTCCATCTTGCCGCCGCGCAGGTCCTTGGCGCCCTGGGTGCCCATGACCCAGCGCAGCGCGTCGAGCACGTTGGACTTGCCCGAGCCGTTCGGCCCGACCACGCAGGTGATACCCGGCTCGAAGCGCAGCGTGGTGGCCGAGGCGAAGGACTTGAAGCCCTTGAGCGTCAGGCTTTTCAGGTGCACGTGCTGCTGACCCCTCTGGCCGCGGGTACGGGCGGTTCAATCGTCCCAGGCTACCTGGGGGCCTCCGGGGTCCGCCGGACGCGCCCCCTCCTCGGCGCGCCTAGCACACCCCCGGCGGCCTCAGCAACACCACGAGCCACACCGGCCCCGGACGGCCTACCGCTCGACGAACCCGCTGAGTCCCCCTTTCGGGTCAGACCAGCGCTCGGCGACGTGCTCCACACTTCCGGGTGATTCTCCCGACCGTAACGCTGCCAACAGCCGCTGACAGTGGGCACGACTACCCTCCGCTATCACCTCGACACGCCCGTCGGCCAGATTGCCGGCGCTCCCGACGAGCCCGAGTTCCAGCGCCCGGCTGCGCGTCCACCAGCGGAAACCGACGCCCTGGACCCGGCCGCGCACCCACGCCGTCAGCCGGGTGTGGGTTTCTTCCTCACTCACGCTGTTCATCCCTTCCGGGTCGACCGACCGCGCACAGTAACGGATCAAGGCCACTACCTGGGCGAATACCCGCACGCCGGTGATAACCTCCCCGCCGAGGTCGGTCCCCCGCCGTGGCTGTGCTTGGTACGACACGCCCGTTTCCCGGCCTCGACGTGCCGTCGGAAACACCGCGCCTCCCCGAATTCCCCAAGGAGCCCCGTATGCCCCGCCCCGCCGGGTCGGATTCGAGCTCTCGGATCACCAGGATCGACACCGCGCCGCCCAAGAGCAGCAAACCGAACCGCACCGGGTACGTCGTGCTCGGGGTGGCCGGGCTGGTCGTCGCGACCGCGTTCGCCGCCGTGGCCGAGCTCGCCGGGCCGGCCCCCGCCTCGACCGCGGGCGGCACGGGCGGCCCCGGCGGCCAGGGCACCGTCCCGGCCGGCGTGCAGACGCTGCCGGCGACCCCGTCGTCGAGCGACCCCGCGTCCTCGAGCGGCGCGCCGACCACGTCGAGCCCGACATCCCCGAGCGCGCCGACGACCGTGGTCTCGGTGAGCCCGGACGGCAAGACGACCACCACGGTCGTCACCCAGCCGTCGCCGCCCCCGCCGCCGCGCAACGACACGGGCGGCAACCCGCCGCCTCCCCCGACGTCGACCAAGCCGTCGCTGCCGTCATCGACGACGACTTCGTCGACCCCGCCCTCCACCTCGAGCGACCCCGCGCCGACGACCACGGCCAGCGGTGGCGGCTCCAGCTCGGCCGGCGCCCCCTCGTCGAGCACGACCGGCACCAGCACCCCGGCCTAGCCCCCAGCGCCCCAATGTGGCGTTGGTTGCGTCCAACGCACCGAACGCCACATTGGGTGCGCTGGACGCACCGAACGCCACATTGGGGCGCAGGTCGTCGGCGAAGGAACCGGCGAGTGCGGCCGGGCCCGGCTTCAGACTCCGGAAGTCCGGGGCGGGCTTCCGCTCCGGCGCACCCGGAAGTACCGGATCCAGTAGAACGCGGCCGCCAGCACCCCGCCGGCCGGCCACACGAACCGGAGCGCTTGCCGCCACCCGGTCGCTTCCCAGCCGAGGGCGAGCACCACGGCGGCGACCGTGAACACGCTCCACAACACCGCCAGCCCCAACGCCACCTTGGCCGGCATCCGGCCTTTCGTCACCTCGGTCACGCCGGAGGGATACCCACCGGGTCAGACCTCGAAGCGGTACCCCATGCCCGGTTCGGTGAGCAGGTGCCGGGGCCGCGACGGCTCCCGCTCCAGCTTGCGCCGCAGCTGGGCCAGGTACACCCGCAGGTAGTGGGACTCCGTCTCGTACGACGGGCCCCACACCTCGTGCAGGAGCTGCTTCTGCGCCACCAGCCGGCCGCGGTTGCGGACCAGCAGCTCCAGCACGCCCCACTCCGTCTTCGTCAGGTGGACCTCCACGCCGTCGTGGCGGCGGACCTTCTTCGCCGCCAGGTCGACGCTGAACGACGCCGTGTCCACCACCGCGTCCGCGCCGTCCGCGCCCGCCACCGCGGACCGGCGGACCGCCGCGCGCAGGCGGGCCAGCAGCTCGTCCATGCCGAACGGCTTGGTCACGTAGTCGTCGGCGCCGGCGTCGAGGGCCTCGACCTTGTCCGCCGAGTCGCCGCGGGCGGACAACACGATGATCGGGACCGTCGTCCAGCCACGCAGGCCCGCGATCACCTCGGTGCCGTCCAGGTCCGGCAGGCCGAGGTCCAGCACGACCACGTCCGGCTTGGTCTCGGCGACCGCCTTCAACGCGGCCGTGCCGTCGTGCGCGGTGATCACCTTGTAGCCGCGGGCGGTCAGATTGATCCGCAGCGCCCGCACGATCTGCGGCTCGTCGTCCACCACCAGCACGGTGGCCCCCGGGTCGCTCATCGCACCCCCTCCTCTTCGAACTCCACACTGAACGCGGGCAGCGACACCACGACCGTCAGCCCGCCGCCCGGGGTGTCCTCGGCGCGGATCGTCCCACCCATCGCCTCGGTGAACCCCTTCGCCACCGACAGCCCGAGCCCGACGCCCGGTGTCGTGTCCCGGTCGCCGCCGAGCCGCTGGAACGGCGCGAACGCCGAATCCGCCGCTCCTTTGCGCAGGCCCTTGCCGTGGTCGACGATCCGCAGCTCGACCTGGCCGGAGTGCGTGCTGGCCCGGGCCGACACCGGGGCGCCGCCGTGGCGCAGGGCGTTGTCCAGGACGTTGGCCACCACCCGTTCCAGCAGACCTGGGTCGGCCAGCACCGACGGGAGCTCGTCGTCGATCGCGACCACGACCTCGTCCGAGTTGTCCACATTGGACAAGGCGTGCGCGACGACCTCGTCGTAGCCGACCGGGCGCAGGTGCGGGCGGACCGCCCCGGTGGCCAGGCGCGAGGAGTCGAGGAGGTTGTCGATCAGCCCGGCGAGCCGGTCGGCGGACAGCTCGATGGCCTCCATCAGCTCGGCGGTGTCCTCTTCGGACAGATCCAGGTCCGCGGCCCGCAGGCTGCCGATCGACGCCTTGATCGACGTCAGCGGCGTCCGCAGGTCGTGCCCGACGGCCGAGAGCAGCGTCGTGCGCAGCTCGGTCGCTTCGGCCTTGCGCTCGGCGCGCGCCGCCGCGGCCGCCATCCGCTGCTGGCGCAGGGCCAGGAGCGCCTGCCCGGCCACGGCTTCGAGGACCCGCCGGTCGGCCGCCGGCAGGGCCCGCCCGCGCAGCGTCAGGTGCACGTCGGCGGTGACGGCGATGTCGACGTCGGCCTCGTCCGGGTCCGCGCACGGGTGCTCCCCCGCGGTCGCCACGCACTGCCACACCCCGTCCTGCTTCTCCAGCAGCGTCACCGAAGTCAGCGCGAAGTTCTCGCGGACCTTCGCCAGCAGCCGCTCGATCGGGTTCGCGTGGGTGAGCACGGTCCTGGCGTAGGAGGCCAGCAGCGCCGCCTCGGTCCGGGCCAGCGCGGCCTGCGCGGCCCGGCGCGCCGCCTGGTCGACGACCAGCGCGACCAGCACCGCGACCACGACCATCGCGATCAGCGTCACCAGGTTCTGCGGAGTGTGCACGTTGAGCGTGTACAGCGGCGGCGTGAAGAAGAAGTTGAGCAGCCCGGCGCCGAGCACGGCCGCGACCAGCGCCGGGCCGAGGCCGCCGACCAGGGCGACGACGACCGTGGCGAGGACGTAGGCGATGACGTCGGTGGCGAAGTCCAGCCCGCTCGGGATGAAGACGCCGACGAGGGTGACCAGCACCGGCAGCACGATGCCCAGCACCCAGCCGGTGACCAGCCGCGAGAGCCCCAGCGGGCTCGCGGTCAACCCGGTCCGCAGCCGCCCGCCGGCCTCGGAGTGGGTGACCATGTGCACGTCGATCGGCCCCGACCGGCGGACCACCGCGGCGCCGATGCCCTCGTCGAACAGCCGCGCCACCCGGGACCGCCGCGAGGTGCCGAGCACCAGCTGGGTCGCGTTGACCCCGCGGGCGAAGTCCAGCAGCGCGCCCGGGACGTCGTCGCCGACGACCGTGTGGAACGTCGCGCCCACCTCTTCGGCGAGCTTGCGGTAGCGGGCCATCGCGGCCGGGCTGATCCCGGCCAGGCCGTCGCCGCGCAGGATGTGCACCACCTGCAGTTCGGCGCCGGCGCGGGTGGCGATCCGGCTGGCCCGGCGGATGAGCGTCTCGCTCTCCGGGCCGCCGGTGATCGAGGCGACCACGCGTTCGCGCGCCTCCCACGTGTCGGTGATCCGCTGCTCGGCGCGGTAGCGCTGGAGGGCGACGTCGACCTGGTCGGCCACCCACAGCAGCGCCAGTTCGCGGAGCGCGGTGAGGTTGCCGGGCCGGAAGTAGTTGCCGAGCGCGGCGTCGATCCGCTCGGCCGGGTAGACGTTGCCGTGCGCGAGGCGGCGGCGCAGCGCCTCGGGCGTGATGTCGACCAGCTCCAGCTGTTCGGCGCGGCGGACGACCTCGTCCGGCACGGTCTCCTGCTGGGTGACGCCGGTGATCCGCTCGACGACGTCGTTGAGGCTCTGCAGGTGCTGCACGTTGACCGTGGAAAGCACGTCGATGCCCGCGTCGAGGAGTTCTTCGACGTCCTGCCAGCGCTTGGCGTTGCGCGATCCCGGCACGTTGGTGTGCGCCAGTTCGTCGATGACGGCGACCTCGGGCGCGCGGGTGAGGATGGCGTCGACGTCCATCTCGTCGAAAACGCGGCCGCGGTGCTCGGCGTGCCGTCGCGGAACGGTTTCGAGGCCCTCGAGCAGTGCCGCGGTCTTCTCGCGGCCGTGCGTCTCCACCAGCCCGATGACGACGTCGGTGCCGCGGTCGAGGCGCCGGCGCGCTTCGCCGAGCATGGCGAAGGTCTTGCCGACGCCCGGAGCCGCGCCGAGGTAGATCCTCAGCTCTCCCCGGCGCGGCCTGTTCTCCGTGGTCACGGTGTCAGTGTGCCCCTCCGGCCGCCGCGCGCACGGCCAAGTTGAGCGGGAGCACATCCACCCCGGGGACACCGATCCCGGCGCCGCTCGTGTTCTGCTCGATCAGCTGCTTCACCCGGTCGAGGGGCAGGCCGGTGTTCCGCGCGACCCGGGGTGCCTGGAGGTCGGCGTAGGCGACGCTGATCGCCGGGTCGAGGCCCGAGCCGGACGCCGTCACCGCGTCCGGCGGGACCTGAGCGGGTGACACGCCCTCACGCTTCGCGACGGCGTCCTTGCGCTCGCCGATGGTCTTCACGAGGTCCTCGTTGTACGGACCCTTGTTGGACGCACCGGACGGCAGTTCGGGCGTGACCACCGAGGGCCGGCTGTGGAACCACGGGTCGTGCGCCGGATCGGCGGGCACCGGGTCGACGCCGATCAGCGACGAGCCGACGGCCTGGCCGTTCTGCGTGACGATCGAGCCTTCGGCGTTGCCCTCCAGGCCGGGGATGCGGGCGATGGCCCAGACGGCCAGCGGGTAGAGGATGCCGAGCAGGACGGTCATGACGAGCAGGACGCGCAGCCCGGCCCAGGTCTGCTTGACGAGTGTGTTCACGGAAAGTCACCCGATTCCTGGGATGAGGCGCACGAGCAGGTCGATCAGCCAGATCCCGAGGAAGGGGCTGACGATCCCGCCGAGGCCGTAGACGAGCAGGTTGCGCCGCAGCAGGGCCGAAGCCGACGACGGCTTGTACCGCACCCCCCGCAGGGCCAGCGGGATCAGCACGACGATGATCAGCGCGTTGAAGACGACCGCCGACAGGATCGCCGACTTCGGCGTGGCCAGGTGCATGATGTTCAGGCCGCCGAGCTGGGCGTAGATGCCGGTGAACATCGCCGGCAGGATGGCGAAGTACTTGGCCAGGTCGTTGGCGACGCTGAAGGTGGTCAGCGCGCCGCGGGTGATCAGCAGCTGCTTGCCGATCTCGACGATCTCGATCAGCTTGGTCGGGTCGCTGTCGAGGTCGACCATGTTCCCGGCTTCCTTGGCGGCCGAGGTGCCGGTGTTCATCGCGACGCCGACGTCGGCCTGGGCGAGCGCGGGGGCGTCGTTGGTGCCGTCGCCGGTCATCGCGACCAGCCGGCCGCCCTCCTGCTCCTGCTTGATGAGCGCCATCTTGTCTTCGGGCTTGGCTTCGGCGAGGAAGTCGTCGACGCCGGCGTCCGCGGCGATGGCCTTGGCGGTGAGCGGGTTGTCGCCGGTGATCATCACCGTCTTGATGCCCATCGAGCGCAGCTCTTCGAAGCGTTCCTTCATGCCCGGCTTGACGACGTCGGACAGCCGGATCACGCCACGCACCACCGTGTCCTCGGCGACGACCAGCGGCGTGCCGCCCTGGGCGCTGATCTCGTCGACGACCCGCTCGGTCTCGTCGGGGAACTCGCCGCCGTTGTCGCGCACCCACGCCCGCACGGCGCTCGCCGCGCCCTTGCGGATCCGCCGGGTGCCGATGTCGATGCCGCTCATCCGGGTCTGCGCGGTGAAGGGGACGAACTCGCCCCGCTCGTCCCGGTCCGCGTGGTCCTCGGTGAGGTCGACGACGCTGCGGCCCTCGGGGGTCTCGTCGGCCAGGCTGGCCAATCGGGCGGCCCGCGCGAGCTCGTCCGGGGTGGACGTGCCGACCGGGATCAGCTCGGTGGCGCGGCGGTTGCCGAAGGTGATCGTGCCGGTCTTGTCGAGCAGCAGCGTCGAGACGTCGCCCGCGGCCTCGACCGCGCGGCCGCTGGTCGCCAGGACGTTGCGCTGCACCAGGCGGTCCATGCCCGCGATGCCGATCGCGCTCAGCAGCGCGCCGATCGTCGTGGGGATCAGGCACACCAGGAGCGCGGTCAGCACGATCACCGACTGCTCGGAGCCCGAGTAGCGGGCCATCGGCTGCAGCGCGACGACGGCGAGCAGGAAGATGATCGTCAGCGTCGAGAGCAGGATCGTCAAGGCGATCTCGTTCGGCGTCTTCTGCCGGGAAGCGCCTTCCACCAAAGCAATCATGCGGTCCACAAAGGACTCACCGGGCTTGGTGGTGATCTTCACGACGATCCGGTCGCTCAGCACGGTCGTGCCACCGGTGACGGCCGATCGGTCGCCGCCGGACTCGCGGATGACCGGGGCCGACTCGCCGGTGATGGCCGACTCGTCGACGGTCGCGATGCCCTCGACGACGTCGCCGTCGCCCGGGATCACCTGGCCCGCCTCGACCACGACCAGGTCGCCGACCCGCAGCTCGACGCCGGGCACCTGCTCCTCGGAGCCGGACTCGGTGAGCCGGCGGGCGACGGTCTCCTTCTTCGACCGCCGCAGGCTTTCGGCCTGAGCCTTACCACGGCCTTCCGCGACGGCCTCGGCGAGGTTCGCGAAGAGGACCGTGAACCACAGCCAGACGGCGATCAGGATGGTGAACACGCTCGGGTCGGTGACGGCGAAGACCGTGGTGAGCGCGGAACCCACCCAGACCACGAACATCACCGGGTTGCCGAGCTGGTGCTTCGGGTTGAGCTTCCGGAACGCCTCCGGCAGCGACGTCCAGAGCTGGCGCAGGCTGAAGACGCCGGCGCCGACCCGGCCCGGGGGTTCGGCGGGGGTCACCCGGGGTCGTTCTTCGGTGACGGTCATGCGAGTGCCTCCGCGATGGGCCCGAGCGCGAGCGCCGGGATGAACGTGAGGGCCGCGACGAGCACCACCGTGCCGGTGAGCAGGGTGGCGAACAGCGGCCCGGTGGTCGGCAGGGTGCCCGCGGTCTCGGGCACCTTGCGCTGGGCGGCCAGGGAACCGGCCAGGCAGAGCACGGCGAGGATCGGCACGAACCGGCCGAACGCCATCGCGACGGCGAACGAGGACTGGAACCAGTCGCTGGTCGCGGTCAGGCCGCCGAACGCGCTGCCGTTGTTGTTGCCGGTCGAGGCGTAGCCGTAGAGGATCTCGGACAGCCCGTGCGCGCCGGAGTTGCCGAGCGCGCCCGCGGTTCCCGGCAGCAGCAGGGCGATCCCGGAGCCGAGGAGCACGACGGTCGGCATCGCCAGCATGGCGATCGCGGCGCAGGTGACCTCGCGCTTGCCGAGCTTCTTGCCCAGGTACTCCGGCGTGCGCCCGACCATCAGCCCGGCCAGGAACATCGCGATGATGGCCAGCACGAGGATGCCGTAGAGGCCGGTGCCGACGCCGCCGGGCGAGATCTCGCCGTAGAGCATGTTCAGCAGCGGCCCGCCGCCACCGAGCCCCGAAAGACTGTCGTGGGCGCCGTTGACCGCGCCGGTCGACGTGCCGGTGGTGGTGTCGGCGAAGATCGACGTCAGGCCGATGCCGAACCGCTGTTCCTTGCCTTCCATGCTCGCGCCCGCGGCCAGCGCGGCCGGGTTGTTCGCCTTGGCCTCGGAGAACCAGATGAGCGCCAGGGAAGCCGCCCACAGCAGGCCCATCACGCTCAGCAGGACGTACCCCTGGCGGCGGTTGCCGACCAGCGTGCCGAACGCGCGGGTCAGGCTGACCGGGATCACCAGGATGAGGAACAGCTCGACGAGGTTCGTCCAGGCGTTGGGGTTCTCGAAGGGGTGCGCGGAGTTGGCGTTGAGGATGCCACCGCCGTTGGTGCCCAGTTCCTTGATCGCCTCCTGGCTCGCGGCCGGGGCCAGCGCGAGGGTGCCGTGGCTGCCGTCCGGGTTCGTCACGGCGACGCCGGCCTTGAGGCTCTGCACCACGCCGAGCGCGACCAGGACCAGGGCGAACACGAACGCCATCGGCAGCAGCACGCGGACCGTGCCGCGGGTCAGGTCGACCCAGAAGTTGCCGAGCCGGTCGGTCTTCGCGCGGACGAAGCCCCGGGTCACCGCGATCGCCACGGCCAGGCCGACCGCCGCCGACAGGAAGTTCTGCACGGTCAGGCCGGCCATCTGGACGAAGTGGCCCATCGTCGTCTCGGGGACGTAGGACTGCCAGTTCGTGTTGGTGACGAACGAGATCGCCGTGTTGAAGGCGACGCCCGGGCTCACCGCGCCGCGGCCGAGGTTCCACGGCAGCAGCGGCTGCAGGCGCTGCAACAGGTAGAGCAGGACAACCGAGACGAACGAGAAGCCGAGCACGCCCGCGGCGTAGGTCGGCCACCGCTGCTCGGCGTCGGGGTCGACGCGGAAGAGCCGGTAGAGGCCCTTCTCGAGCTTCAGGTGCTTCCCGGTGGAGAAGACCCGCGCCAGGTAGTCGCCGAGCGGCCGGTAGACCGCGGCGAGAGCGGCGAGCAGGAGACCGAACTGGATGAGCCCGGCCGTGGTGTCGGACATCAGAATTTCTCCGGCCTGATCAGCGCGACGAACAGGTAGACGAGGAGGCCGAGCGCGAGCAGGCCGCCCACGACGTTGGCCAGGGTTCCGGCGCCGCTCACAGCTTCTCCAAGCCGCGCAGCACCAGCGCCAGCACCACGAAAACGCCGATCAGCAGAACGGCGTAGAGCAAGTCGGCCACAGGCACCTCTCAGGACGGGTCACCGGGTTCGGTGACCGGGGACGACGTCACTGTGCGGTCCTGGGAGGCCCTTCCGGAGGCCGGCTGATGGCGCCTTGACGCGTTCCTGACGCGCATTTACGCCGCCTTGACGGCCGGTGGCGGCGGTCACGCAAGCGTTTGCCCGGTTCTCACCGCAGGTAGTCGGCCAGTGACAAGTGACACACCGAGTGATCGAACAAGTGCGGAACGTGCAATTCGGGCAGACAAGATCTACGGGGCGTGTTACACCTGGGTTACCGATAGTTGTATCAGCTAAGCAATCTCCGGGAGGGGCTATGTGCGGTATCGCCGGCTGGGTTTCCTACGAGGCCGACCTCACCCGCCGCCAGGAAGTCGTCGACGCGATGACCGCGACCATGTCGTGCCGCGGCCCGGACGACGAGGGCACCTGGGTGCGCCGGCACGTCGCGCTCGGCCACCGGCGGCTGGCCATCATCGACCTGCCCGGCGGCCGGCAGCCGATGTCGGTGTCCACACCGAACGGCGCGGTGGCGATGGTTTACAGCGGTGAGGCCTACAACTTCACCGAGCTCAAGGAAGAGCTGACCAAGCTCGGCCACAAGTGGGAGACCGACAGCGACACCGAAGTCGTGCTGCACGGCTACCTGCAGTGGGGCGACGCGGTCGTCGACCACCTCAACGGCATGTACGCCTTCGCGATCTGGGACGAGCGCGACGGCCGGCTCGTCATGATCCGCGACCGGATGGGCATCAAGCCGTTCTACTACTACCCGACCCGTGACGGCGTCCTGTTCGGCTCCGAGCCGAAGGCCATCCTCGCCAACCCGCTGGCCAAGAAGGTCGTCGACCTCGACGGCTTCCGCGAGCTGGCCGGCTTCACCAAGCGGCCGGGCTGGTCGCTGTGGAAGGACATGGAAGAGGTCCAGCCGGGCACGATCGTCACCGTGTCCCGCGAGGGCATCAAGACCCGCACCTACTGGAAGCTGGACGCGAAGCAGCACACCGACGACCAGGAGACCACGGTCGCGCGCGTGCGCGAGCTGATGACCGACATCGTCAACCGCCAGCTCGTCGCCGACGTCCCGCGGTGCGTGCTGCTGTCGGGCGGCCTGGACTCCAGCGCGGTCACCGGCCTCGCGGCCGCCCGGCTGGCCGAGCAGGGCGAGCAGCTGCGGACGTTCTCCGTCGACTTCTTCGGCCAGGAGGAGAACTTCAAGCCGGACGAGATGCGCGACACGGCGGACTCGCCGTTCGTGCGGGACGTCGCCCAGCTGGTGAACTCCGCGCACGAGGACGTCATGCTCAACCCGGGCGACCTGACCGACCCCGAGGTCCGGCGGGCCGTGCTGCGGGCCCGGGACATCCCGGCCGGCCTCGGCGACATGGACACGTCGCTGTACCTGCTGTTCAAGGCGATCCGCGGCCAGTCGACGGTGGCCCTGTCGGGCGAGTCGGCGGACGAGGTGTTCGGCGGCTACCGCTGGTTCCACGACGAGAAGGCGGTCAACGCGGACACGTTCCCGTGGCTGGCGTTCCGGACGTCGATGATGGACGAGCGGGCGTCGCTGTACACACCGGAACTGGTGAAGAGCCTGGACGTCGAGTCCTACATCGCGGACCAGTACCAGTCCGCCGTCGCTTCGGTGGAGCACCTGGACGGCGAGTCTCCGCAGGAGGCGCGGATGCGGACCATCTGCAACCTGCACCTCACCCGGTTCGTGCGGATGCTGCTGGACCGCAAGGACCGCGCGTCGATGGCGGTGGGCCTGGAGGTCCGCGTGCCGTTCTGCGACCACCGGCTGGTCGAGTACGTGTACAACACGCCGTGGTCGTTGAAGACGTTCGACGGCCGCGAGAAGAGCCTCCTGCGGCACGCGACCAAGCACGTCCTGCCGGAGTCGGTGGCCCAGCGGGTGAAGAGCCCGTACCCGTCGACGCAGGACCCGGGTTACGCGGCGGCGTTGCAGCAGCAGGTCAAGGAGGTGCTGGCCGAGCCGAAGCACGAGGTGTTCGGCCTGGTGGACCGCGCCTGGGCGCACCGGGCGTCCGAAGTGGACCCGGCGACCATGGACCCGGCCATGCGCATCGGCCTGGACCGGGTGCTCGACCTGTACCACTGGATCGAGATGTACACCCCGGAGCTGCAGCTCGGCTGACGCTCGCCACCGGCCGGTCGTGAGTGGGAAGGCGGGTTAGAACCCGCCTTCCCACTCACGACCTGAGCCGGAGTTCCGCGGCGACCTCGTCCCCTTCGGTGGTGAGGGCCGCGCCCGTGCCGGCCAGGAGGGCCCGGGCGCCGTGGTTGCCCGCCGTCGTCGAGGCCACGAACTTCGCCGCGCCGGACGCCCGGGCCTCGGCCAGCAGCAGCCCGGTGACCTCTCGGCCGATCCCGCGGCCGCGGACCGCGCGGCTCAGCCAGAGGCCCGCTTCCACCGCGTCGCCGTGGCGCTCCAGCCGGGCGGCACCCACCGCGGCACCGTCCACGTCGACCACCCACGTGCGTTCCACCGCGGTGGCGGCGTCGAGGGACCGGCCGCGGTGGAAGGCCAGGAACGCCGCGCGGCGCGCGGGGGTCCAGCCGGGGACGTCGTCGACCGGGGGCATGACCTCCAGGGGGTCGGCTCCGGCGACGGCGGCGTCGAGCAGCCGCGCGAGAGCGGGCTCGTCGAGCGGGGTCAGCGTGATCACCCCCCAAGCCTGCCCGGGCGCGCCACCGGATTTCAGCGGCGGATCTCGGACAGCTTCACCGGACGCCGTTCGCGGCGCGACACCTCGCACGCCTCCGCGATGTAGAACGCCTCCAACGCATCGGCCGCCCCGCAGGGCGAGGGGGCGCGGCCCGCGACGACGTCCAGGAACGCACGCAGCTCCGTCGTGTACGCCGGGCGGAAGCGCTCCATGAAGCCCGGGTACGCCGGCCCGGGCAGCGGGGCCACGCCCGGCTCCACCGACCGCAGCGGCGCCCGGTCGTCCAGGCCGACCACGACACCCGACACCGAGCCCAGCACGTCGAGGCGCACGTCGTACCCCGCGCCGTTGTAGCGGGTCATCGACACCGTGGCGAGGGTTCCGTCGTCCAGGGTCAGCGTCGCCGCCGCCGTGTCCACGTCGCCCGCGTCGCGGAAGAACTGCTCGCCGCGGTTCGCGCCGATGGCGTACACCTCCTCGACTTCGCGGCCGCTCACCCAGCGGATGATGTCGAAGTCGTGGACGCCGCAGTCGCGGAACAATCCACCCGAGTGGGCGACGTACTCCGCCGGCGGGGGTGCCGGGTCGAACGTCGTCGCGCGCAGCGTGTGCAGCCAGCCCAGCTCGCCCGACGCGACCGCCGCCCGGGCCGCCGCGTAGCCCGCGTCGAAACGGCGCTGGAAGCCGATCTGGACTCCGACGTCGGAGGCGCCGATCCGGTCGATCACCGCCAGCGTGCCCGGGATGTCGGCGGCCACCGGCTTCTCGCAGAACACCGGGATGCCCGCGTCGACCGCCGCGATGATCAGGCCGGGGTGCGCGTCCGTGGCCGCGGTGACGACCAGGCCGTCGAGCCCCGCGGCGAACAGCTCGTCGAGCGCCACCGATTCGACGCCGAGCTTCGCGGCGGCCGACCGGGCCCGCGCCGGGTCGACGTCGGCCACGACGACCGACTCGACCTCCTCGAAGCCCTTCAGCGTCTCCGCGTGCGCGGTGCCGATCCGGCCGGTGCCCGCCAGTCCCAACCTCATCGTGCAGCTCCTCCTGTTTCGGAAATCCCGGCGGTGGTCGCACGGACCACCAGTGACGGGTGCAGCAGGTGCCGGACCGGCTCCGTGCGCTCCCCGCGGACGCGCTCGATCAGCGCTTCGAAGGCCAGCCGCCCCATCTCGGTGCGCGGCTGGTCCACTGTGGTCAGCGAGAGGTGCCGCAGCGCCGCCAGCGACGTGTTGTCGTACCCCACGACCGACACGTCTTCCGGCACGCGCAAGCCGGCTTCCTCCAGGGCCGAGATGGCCCCGACGGCGTTGAAGTCGTTGCCCGCCACCAGCCCGGTCGGCAGGTCGGCCCGGGAGTACGTCGCCAGCAGCTCCCGCACCGACTTCTCGCCGCCGGTGTCGGTGTGCTCGCTGCGCACCACGATCGGCTCCAGCCCGTGCCGCCGCATCGCCGCCTGGAACCCGCGGCGGCGCTGGGCCGCCCCGGCCGCGCCGCCGCCGTCCAGGTGGGCGATGCGCCGGTGCCCGAGACCGACGAGGTGGTCGACGGCCAGCCCGGACCCCGCTTCGCCGTCGTCGTTCACCGTGTCCACTGTGGACGAGCGGATCGTCCGGGAGACGAGCACGACCGGGCACTGCTTGGCCGCGACCTGGATCGACGCCGCCGGCACCACCGGGGAAAGCAGGATGATCCCCGCCGGGCGGAAGGAAAGCAGGTTGTGCAGGGCGTTCCACTCGCGGGTGGGGCTGCGGCCGCCCGTGTTGAGGATGAGGTCGAAGCCCGCGGCCTGCGCGGCCGCGTCCAGCCCCTCGACGACGTCGGCGAAGAACGCGTTGCGCAGGTCGTTGACCATCACGCCGAGCACGGTCGACGTCCGGCTGGCCAGGGACCGCGCCATCACGTGCGGCTGGTAGCCGAGTTCCTCGGCCGCGCGCAGCACCGCCGCGCGCCGGACCTCGGACACCTTCGGTGAATTGTTCATCACCAGGGAGACCAGCGCGCGGGAAACTCCCGCCCGTTCGGCGACGTCCTCCATGGTCGGACGCACCATGCGCACCTCCCCTGATCTCGGAAAACTCGGCCTTGACTTGGTGTGACGGACGCTACAAGATTGGAGCGCTCTAATCAATAGAGCGCTCCAACGAACCAACGGAGGCCCCTTGTGACAGCGACGATCCGCGTGGCCGCCGCCCCGATCTCCTGGGGTGTCTGCGAAGTCCCCGGCTGGGGCCGGGTGCTGGACGCGGCCACCGTGCTCGGCGAGATGGCGGCCCTCGGTGTCCAGGCCACCGAGCTGGGCCCGCCCGGGTACCTCCCCCGCGAGCCCGCCGCCCTGCGCGAGCTGCTGGCCGGGTACGGCCTGACGCTCGTCGGCGGTTTCCTCGCCGTCGTCCTCCACGAAAACCAGGAGAACGCGCTGAAGGAGGCCGAGGAGTCCGCCGCGCTCTTCGCCGCCTGCGGGGGTGACGTCCTGGTCCTCGCCGCCGCGACCGGTCTCGACGGCTACGACGACCGCCCGCAGCTGAGCGAAGCCGAATGGGCGACGCTCGTCGACACCGCGGGCCGGATCCGGGACATCGCCGCCGCCCACGGCCTGCGCACGGTGCTGCACCCGCACGTCGGGACGCACGTGGAGCAGCAGGCCGAGGTCGAGCGCTTCCTCGCCGATTCCGATCTCGGGTTGTGCCTCGACACCGGGCACCTGATGATCGGCGGGACGGATCCGGTGGAGCTGGCGAAGCGGTATCCCGAACGGGTGGGGCACGTGCATCTCAAGGACGTCCGGGAAGACCTGGCGGCCGAGGTCCGCGCGGGCCGGCTGGCCTACACCGACGCGGTCGGGCGGGGCATGTACACCCCGCTCGGCGAGGGCGACGTGGACGTGGCGGCGATGGTGCGCTCCGTCCAGGCCGCCGGCTACGACGGCTGGTACGTCCTCGAACAGGACACCGCCCTCGGCGACTCGAGCCCCGACGACCTGCCCCGGCGGGACACCGGACGCAGCCTGGCCCACCTCGCGAAGATCACCGACTCCCTCTGAACCTGGTCCCAAAGGAGTGACTGTGTTTTCTCTGAAGAAGCTGGCCGGCGTGGCGGCGATCGCCGCCGCCGGCCTCGTCCTGTCCGCCTGCAGCGGCCCCACCGCCGACAATTCCAGCAGCAGCACCAGCGGCAGCCCGTCGGCCGCCGCGCCGAGCTCGGGCGGCCCGCTGAAGGTCGCCGTGGTCACCCACGGCAGCGCCGGCGACGCCTTCTGGAACGTCGTGAAGAACGGCGCCGAGCAGGCGGGCAAGGACCTGAACGTCGGCGTCGACTACTTCTCCGACGGCGACCCGGGCAACCAGGCGCGGCTGATCGACAACGCGGTCGCGCAGAAGGTCGGCGGCCTGGTCGTCTCGATGGCGAACCCGCAGGCCCTGCAGACGTCGATCCAGAACGCGGTGAAGGCGGGCATCCCGGTCATCACCATCAACTCCGGCGAGGACTTCAGCGCCCAGTTCGGCGCGATCGCGCACGTCGGGCAGAGCGAGGGCCTGGCCGGCCAGGGCGCGGGCCAGCGGCTCAAGGCGGCGGGCAAGACGAAGCTGCTGTGCGTCATCCACGAGGCCGGCAACATCGGCCAGAACCAGCGCTGCGACGGCGCGAAGCAGACCTTCGGCAACGTCACCACGCTGCAGGTCGACATCTCCAACCCGACCGACGCGCAGGCCCGCATCCGCGGCGCCCTCCAGTCCGACCCGTCGATCGACGCCGTGCTGGCGCTGAACTCCCAGGTCGCGGCCCGCGCCGTCGCCGCCGCCAAGGAAGCGAGCTCCAAGGCCCAGGTGGCCACCTTCGACCTGAACGCCGACGTCGTCGCGGCCATCAAGGACGGCAGCATCCTCTTCGCCGTCGACCAGCAGCAGTACGAGCAGGGCTACCTGCCGATCGTGTTCCTCAAGCTGTACAAGGAAAACGGCAACACCATCGGCGGCGGCAAGCCCGTCCAGACCGGCCCGGGCTTCGTCGACAAGACCAACATCGACACCATCGCCCCGTACGCGCAGCGCGGCACGCGATGACCGCAGCGATCCAGGCACAACCCGACGAGCGCGTCGCCAAGAAAGGGCTGACCGACCGGCTGGTCGTCCGCCCCGAAATCGGCGCGCTCCTCGGAGCCGTGCTGGTTTTCGTCTTCTTTTCCGTCGTCACCGGCCAGTTCCTCAGCCCGCTGGGTGTGGCGACCTGGCTCGACGACTCCTCGACGCTGGGCATCATGGCCGTCGTGGTCGCGCTGCTCATGGTCGGCGGCGAGTTCGACCTCTCGGCGGGCGTGATGACGGCGTCGACGTCGCTGGTCACCGCGATCCTGGCGACGCAGGCGGGCTGGAACGTCTGGCTCGCGCTGCTGGCGTCGCTGGCCTTCGCGCTCGGTGTCGGCGCGTTCAACGGCTGGCTGGTGATGAAGACCGGGCTGCCCAGCTTCATCGTCACGCTGGGGTCGTTCCTGGCCCTGCAGGGGCTCAACCTCGGCGTGACCCGGCTGGTCACCAACACCGTCCAGGTCTCGGGCATGCGCTCGACCAGCGGGTACGAGTCGGCCGGCGGGTTGTTCGCCTCGACGTTCGACATCGGGGGCACCGAGTTCCAGTCGTCGATCGTCTGGTGGATCGTCGTCACGGCGATCGCCGCGTGGCTGCTGGTGCGGACCCGGTTCGGCAACTGGATCTTCGCGGTCGGCGGGTCCCAGGTGTCGGCCCGCTCGGTCGGCGTGCCGGTGGTGCGCACGAAGATCCTGCTGTTCATGGGGACCGCGCTCGGCGCGTGGCTGGTCGGCTCGATCAACATCCTGCGCTTCGCCAGCGTCCAGGCGAACCAGGGCATCGGGCTGGAGTTCCAGTACATCATCGCCGCGGTGATCGGCGGCTGCCTGCTCACCGGCGGGTTCGGCTCGGCCGTGGGCGCGGCGATCGGCGCGCTGATCTTCGGCATGGCGCGGCAGGGCATCGTGTTCGCGCAGTGGAACAGCGACTGGTTCATGCTGTTCCTCGGCGTCATGCTGCTGGCGGCGGTCCTGGTCAACAACGCCTTCCGGCGCCGCGCGGAGAGGGTACGCCGATGAGCCTGCTCGAAGTTCGCGAGATCGGGAAGACCTACGGCAGCGTGATCGCGCTGCGCGAGGTGTCCACTGTGGTCAATGCAGGCGAGGTCACCTGCGTGCTCGGCGACAACGGCGCCGGGAAGTCCACGCTGATCAAGATCCTGGCCGGCGTGCACCAGCACGACCGCGGCGAGTTTCTCGTCGAGGGCGAGCCGGTGCGGTTCTCCTCGCCGCGCGAGGCCCTCGATCGCGGCATCGCGACCGTGTACCAGGACCTCGCCGTGGTGCCGCTGATGAGTGTCTGGCGGAACTTCTTCCTCGGGTCCGAGCCGACCACGGGGTTCGGGCCGTTCAAGATGCTCGACCGGAAGAAGGGCCGCGAAACGACGAAGAAGGCGTTGTCCGACATGGGCATCGACCTGCGGGACGTCGAGCAGCCGGTCGGGACGCTCTCGGGTGGTGAACGCCAGTGCGTCGCGATCGCGCGGGCGGTGTACTTCGGCGCGAAGGTGCTGATCCTCGACGAGCCGACGGCCGCACTGGGCGTCAAGCAGGCCGGCGTGGTGCTGAAGTACGTCGCCCAGGCGCGGGACCGCGGGCTCGGCGTCGTGCTCATCACGCACAACCCGCACCACGCCTACCCGGTGGCGGACCGGTTCCTGCTGCTCAAGCGAGGTGCCGCGCTCGGGCACTACGAGAAGTCGGAGATCGACATCGGCGAGCTCACGCGGCAGATGGCGGGCGGTGCCGAACTGGAAGCCCTCGAACACGAGCTTCGGCAGGTGGAAAAGGCGTGATGCCCGCCGACGCACTCTTTCCCGCGGAGGCGGCATGACCATCGAGGCGTTGACGATCGGCCGGGTCGGGGTGGACCTCTACCCGGAACAGAGCGGCGTGCCCCTGGCCGGGGTCAGCACGTTCGCCAAGTCGCTCGGCGGGACCGCGACCAACGTCGCGGTCGCCGCCGCGCGGCTCGGCCGGCGCACGGCGGTGCTCACCAAGGTCGGCCCGGACGGCTTCGGCGACTACGTCCGGCAGGCCCTCGACGGCTTCGGCGTCTCGCCGGACTTCGTGGGCACCTCGCCGGACCTGCAGACGCCGGTGGTGTTCTGCGAGCTGAACCCGCCCGCGGACCCGCCGTTGCTGTTCTACCGCTCCCCGATCGCCCCCGACCTCACGCTCACCGACGAAGACGTGCCGTGGGACGTCGTCGAGTCGGTGCCGCTGCTGTGGGTCACCGGCACCGGCGTCTCCGTGGAGCCGGCACGGGCGACCCAGCGGAAGATCCTCGAAGCCCGCGGGCGGCGGGAGCACACCGTGCTGGACCTGGACTACCGGCCGATGTTCTGGCCGTCCGCCGAGCAGGCCCGCGCCGAGATCGGCGGGCTGCTCGACCACGTCACGGTCGCCGTCGGCAACCGGACCGAGGTGGAGGTCGCCGTCGGCACCGCGGACCCGGACACGGCCGCGGACCGGATGCTGGCGCGGGGGCTTCGGCTGGCCGTGATCAAGAAAGGCGCCGAAGGGGTGCTGGTAGCGACGCCGGACGGCCGCTGGACGGTGCCGCCGCAGCGCGTCGAGGTCGTCTGCGGCCTCGGTGCGGGCGACGGCTTCGGCGGCGCGCTGATCCACGGGCTGCTGTCGGGCTGGGACCCGGTGCGGATCGCGGAGTACGCGAACGCCGCGGGCGCGCTCGTCGCGTCCCGGCTGGCCTGCGCCGACGCCATGCCGACCGCCGGGGAGATCGAGGAGCTGCTGTGATCCTCACCGACGAGCGCTGGAGGGAGCTCCTGCACACCCGCGCGACCAACCCCGGTGCGGTCCGGCAGGCGTACGCGATCCGCAAACGGCGTCCGCAGCTGCTGTCCGACCGGGGCACGCTGTTCCTTGTCTCCGGCGATCCCCTCGCGACGGCCGGCCGGCGGGCGCTGCTGGAGCGGCTGCTGGCCGCGCTCGCGAACCCGGCCGTCGACGGCGTCGTCGGCACCCCGGACATCGTCGAGGAACTGCTCCTCCTCGGCGCGTTGCACGACAAGGTCGTCTTCGGGTCGATGAACCGCGACGACGGGTTCACCGGCTACGACGCCCGGACGCTGATCGATTGCGGGCTGGACGGCGGCGAGATGCAGCTGCCGGGCCCGGTCCCGGCCCGGCAGGCCTGCGCCGACGCGGTCACCGAGCTGGCTGCGTACGGTCTGGTCGCCCTGATCGAGCTGCCGGAGGCCCTGGCGCCGTCGGTCGCTCTCGCGTCCGCCCTCGGGACGACGTCGGCGCACACCTGGCTGAAGCTGCCGGCCACCAGCTCGCCCGCCGTCCTGGACGCCACGACGCTGCCGGTGCTGCTCGGCGGCCTGCCACCGGACTGGACGCTGTCGCACGGGGTCGTCCGCGGTCTGGTCATGAACCCTGCGGGAAATGTCGAAGCCGCCGCAACGGCACTGGAGGCCGCGAAGTGAGCAAGCTGCACCGTCCACTCGGGACACTGTCCGACGCCGCCGACCCGGTCCGGCTGACACCGGACACCGCGGGGTGGCGGTACTCCGGCCTACGCGTGTTCTCCCTGGCCCCCGGCGAGACGCGCGTCCTGCACACCGGCGAGTTCGAGGCCTTCGTGCTGCCGCTTTCGGGGTCGGCGGCCGTCCGGGTGGACGGCGAGGTCTTCGCACTGCGCGGCCGCGACTCGGTCTTCACGCGGGTGACGGACTTCGCGTACGTGCCCCGGGACGCCGAAGTCGAGTTGTCGACAAAGGACGGCCTGGAGGTCGCGCTGCCGATGGCGCGCTGCACCCGCCGTCTGACCCCGGCGTACGGTCCGGCGGAAAACGTGCCGGTGGAGGTGCGCGGCGCCGGGCAGGCCACGCGGCAGGTGACCAACTTCGGCGTGCCCGGGGTGTGGGACCACGCCGACAAGCTCAACGCGTGCGAGCTGATCACGCCGGGCGGCAACTGGTCGTCCTACCCGCCGCACAAGCACGACGAAGCGACCGACTGCGAGGTCGTCAACGAGGAGATCTACTACTTCCGCATCGCCGGGCGCGACGGCGTGACGCCGTCCCGCGAAGGCTTCGGCCTGCACCGGACGTACACGAGCGACGGCGAACTGGACGAGGACGTGGCGGTCCGCGACCACGACGTCTTCCTCATCCCGCGCGGCTACCACGGGCC
Organism: Amycolatopsis sp. NPDC004772; assembly: GCF_053601215.1. NCBI lineage: Bacteria > Bacillati > Actinomycetota > Actinomycetes > Pseudonocardiales > Pseudonocardiaceae > Amycolatopsis > Amycolatopsis sp. NPDC004772. The sequence continues at coordinate 45,222 of NZ_JBSGBK010000042.1, read as the reverse complement.
GTGCGTGGCCGCGCCGGGTTACCCGATGTACTACCTGAACGTCCTGGCCGGGCCGGCCGAGGAGCGGTCCATGGCGTTCTGCGACGACCCCGCGCACGGCTGGGTCCGCGACACGTGGGCGACGCAGGACCTCGACCCGCGGTGTCCCGTCACGAGTCACGAAGGGCGTGTGCAGTGAAGCTGACGACGGCTCAGGCGCTGGTCCGCTGGATCCTCGCCCAGCGCTCGGAAACCCTCGACGGCCGCGAGGTCCCGCTGTTCCCCGGTGTGTTCGCGATCTTCGGGCACGGCAACGTCCTCGGCCTCGGCACCGCGCTGGAGGAACACCGCGGGGACATCCCGGTCTGGCGCGGGCACACCGAGCAGGGCATGGCGCTGGCCGCGGTCGGGTACGCGAAGGCCACGCACCGGCGGCAGGTCGGGGTCGTGACGTCGTCGATCGGGCCGGGCGCGCTGAACATGGTCACCGCGGCCGGCGTCGCCCACGCGAACCGGCTGCCCGTGCTGCTCCTGCCGGGCGACACGTTCACCAACCGGGCGCCGGACCCGGTGCTGCAGCAGATCGAGCCGTTCGGCGACGCGACGGCGACGGTCAACGACGCCTTCCGCGCGGTATCGCGCTACTTCGACCGGATCACCCGGCCCGAGCAGCTGATCTCGACGTTGCCGCAGGTGGCCCGGGTGCTCACCGACCCGGCCGACGCCGGGCCGGTCACCCTGGCGCTGCCGCAGGACGTCCAGGCCGAGACGTACGACTTCCCGGACGCGCTGTTCGAGCCGGTCACGCACCGCCCGCTGCGCCCGCGCCCGGACCGGCGTGCGGTCACCGAAGCGGCCGGGGTCCTGCGTGCGTCCCACCGTCCGCTGCTGGTGCTCGGCGGCGGCGTCCGGTACTCCGGGGCGGGGCAGCGCGCGCTCGAATTCGCCGAGCGGCACGGGATCCCGCTCGTGGAGACGACGGCGGGCCGCACCCTGGTGCCGCACGAGCACCCGCTGCACGCCGGTCCGCTGGGCATCACCGGCTCGACGTCGGCGAACGTCGTCGCGGCGGCCGCCGACGTCGTGCTCGCGGTCGGCACGCGGCTGCAGGACTTCACGACGGCGTCCTGGACGGTCTTCTCCCCCGACGTCCGGCTGGTGTCGCTCAACGCGGCCCGGTTCGACGCGGTGAAGCACGGTGCCCTGTCGGTGGTCGGGGACGCCGACGCGGGTCTGGCCGACCTCGCCGCCCAGCTGGAAAGCTGGCGGGTGGACTCGTCGTGGACGTCACGAGCCGCGGCCGAACGCGCCACCTGGGACGAGCACATCGACACGCTGCGCTCCCCCTCGGGCGAGCTGCCCTCGTACGCGCAGGTGGTCGGCGTCGTGAACACCCTGTCGGAGGAGCACGACTACGTCATGACGGCGTCCGGCGGGCTGCCGGGCGAGCTGATCGGCGGCTGGCGCGGCTCCGGCGCGGTCTCGATGGACGTCGAGTACGGGTTCTCCTGCATGGGTTACGAGCTGTCCGGCGCGTGGGGCGCGGCGATCGCCCACCAGGGCCTGGTGACGACGCTGCTCGGTGACGGCTCGTACCTGATGCTGAACTCGGAACTGTTCTCGGCCGCGTTCGCGGGCCATCCGTTCGTCGCGGTGGTGTGCGACAACGACGGGTACGCCGTCATCGCGCGGCTTCAGGAGGGTCAGGGCGGGAAGCCGTTCAACAACTTCTACGCCGACTGCACGACTTCGCACGCTTCGCCGCCGCGGGTCGACTTCGCGCGCCATGCGGAGTCACTGGGCTGCGTGGTGTTCACGGCGTCCACTGTGGACTCGCTGCGGGAGGCGTACGCGTCGGCTCGCGAGGCGGCCGTCTCGGAACAGCGGCCGGCCGTCGTCGTGGTGAAGACGCAGCCGTCGGCGTGGACCGAAGCCGGGGCCTGGTGGGAGGTCGGCGTGCCCGAGCACCTGGCCGGGCGGGACGGCTACGAGCGCGGGAAGGGCGGCCAGGTGCGTTACCTCGGGTCCTGAGTGACGGCCGGCGACACCGCCCCGGCGCGCAGCTGCCGGGGCTCGCCGGAGCCGTCGGCCGGCACCGCCCACGTGGCGTTGTCCAGCCCGTAGAGGACCGTGCGGTCGTCCTGCCAGAGGGCCTGGTCGTCGACGCTGCGGGTCTCGGCGAGCTCGGTTTCCGTCATGCTCGCGAGGTCCAGCACCGACAGCCGCCAGACGCCGTCGCCGACCTTCTTCTTGAAGGCGACCCGCTTGCCGTCCGGGGACAGCGACGGGCATTCGACGTTCTCGCGGAGCGTCTTGCCCCGGTAGCGCCCATAGTCGGCCTCGACGAGGTACGTCTTGCCCTTGCTGCCGAGGGTGGCGTAGAAGCGGTTGCCGTCGGGGGCGAAGGTGATGCCCCAGTAGTTGACGTCGGCCGCGAAGTAGCGTTCGCCGTCCTTGAAGACCGGCAGTTCCTCGATCGTCTTGACCAGCCGTCCGGTCTCGACGTCGTAGAGCCCGGCGCGGGTGGAGAAGCCGGTCTGGGCGTAGGAGTCGCCCGTGACGAACAGCGTCCAGTAGACGTGTTTGCCGTCCGGGGAGACGCGCGCGCGGCTCGGCGTGCCGGGCAGGGTTTCGGTGTGGCGGACGGCAAGGTGGCCGTCGAGCACGAGGACGTCGGTGATCGCCGGGAGCGTGCCGGGCCGCACAGCCAGGCACACCGCCGTCTGCTTCGCCACCGCGAACCGGTCGCACTTCAGGCCGCTGAGCTGCGGTTTTGCCGTGGGTTCGGCGAGCGGGACGGCGCCGACGCGGCCGGTGGCCGTGTCGCGGAAGAACAACTGGCCGGGCGCGAGGGTCACCGCGGCCGCGGGTTCGGCGGCCGCGGTGTCGTGCCGCGCGCTGAGCGTGTACGTGACGGCGGCGGCCACGAGGAGGGCCGTGCCGGTGAGGGCGAGGACGAGTTTCTTCACGGGCGCACCGGTTTCGCGAAGGCGGCGGCGAGGGCGACGACGGCCAGGCCGGCCGCGGCGACGAGCACCGCTGGCCGCAGGTCCCACAGCGTCCACGCCAGTCCGAACAGGACGGAGGAGAGCATCCGGGCCGCGGCCTGGCCCGTCTGCACCACGGCCAGCCCGGTCGCGCGCAGGCCGGCCGGGATGAGCGGGCCGGCGGCGGCCATCAGGACGCCGTCGGTGGCCGCGTAGAACACGCCGTGCAGGCCGAGCGCGACCACGGGGAGCACCGCGTAGACCGGGCCGCAGAGCAGCACCAGGGCCAGGCACAAGGCCACGTGCCCGCCGAGGAACACCGGCCACCGGCCGACGCGGTCGGCGAGCTTGCCGAGCGGGACGGCCAGCAGCAGGTAGACCCCGGCCGTGCCCAGCGGCAGCAGCGGGAAGTACGTCGCCGCGATCTCCCAGCGCCGCTGCAGGACGAGGTAGACGAACGAGTCGCCGACCGTCACCAGCCCCAGCAGCGCCGCCCAGAGTGCGACGCGCCGGAAGTCCCGCTGCTTGAGCAGGCCGAACGCGGTCCTCACCGACACCGCCGCGCGGTCGACGCCGCCGGGCCGGTCGCGGACGAACAGCGCCAGCAGCAGCACGGCGATGGCCGCGATGCAGAAGCTGGTGAAGAACACGCTGGTGTAGCTGCCGAGGCTGACGGCGAGCACGGCCATCGCCACCAGCGGGCCGAGGAACGCGCCGACGGTGTCCATCGCGCGGTGCACGCCGAACGACCGGCCGAGGGTCGCCGGCTCGCTGGACAGCGAGATGAGCGCGTCGCGCGGGCCGGTGCGCAGCCCCTTGCCGGTGCGGTCGGCGGCGAGGACCAGGCCGATGGCCGCGACCGACGAACCGGCCGCGACCAGGCCGAGCTTGCACACCGCGGACAAGCCGTACCCGAACCCGGCGACCGCTTTGAGCCGCCGCCACCGGTCGGCGAGGTGCCCGCCGAGCACCCGCACGACCGCGGTGGCGCCGGCGTAGAGCCCGTCGAGCAGCCCGAACTGCAGCGGGTTGAGGCCGAGGCCGAGCACCAGGTAGAGCGGGAGGACGGCGGTGACCATCTCCGAGGAGACGTCGGTGACCAGGCTGACCATCCCGAGTGCCACCACGTTGGCGGACACCCGCTTCAGCGCCGGTTTGCGGTCGGTTGCCGAGGCCAGGTCCGAGGTACGGCTTGCCGCGATGTACATGGCCGGGCCTACTGGTGGCAGGTGTAGGTCGGGCTGCTGTCCAGGACCTTGCCGTCGACGCCGATGAGCTGCGACTGGAACGTCGTGTCCGTCATCGACAGCTTCAAGACGCCGAAGGTCTTCAGCAGCTTGGCCGTCGTCGCGTGCGCCGGGCTCAGGTCGTACAGGTTGGCACCGCCGCTCCCGCCGACGATCTCGACCGGGCCGCTCGCGTCGGCCTTGCCGTCGGCGTTCTGCGGGACGAACCGCTCGTAGTCGTGGTCGTGTCCGTTGAGGACGAGGTCGACCTTGTTGGCCACCATCAGGTTCCACAGCGCGATGCTGTCGATGTTGTCGCCGTGGTCACCCGAGCTCCACCGCGGGTGGTGGTAGTACGCGGCGACGCAGCCCTTCGTGTTGCTGGCCAGGTCCTGCTTCAGCCAGGTGATCTGGGGCGGCTCGGCGAAGTCGTCGTGGGTGACGAAGTCGTTGGAGTCGAGGGCGATGAAGTGCCAGTTGCCCATTTCCCAGCTGTAGTAGCGCTTGCCCTGCGGCTTGGCGAGGGCGCCGAAGTACTGCTCGTAGCCGGTGAACCCGGAGTAGGACTCGTGGTTGCCGGGGATCGGGCGGGTGATGTTCTTGAACTTGCCCCAGGTCTTGTCGTAGTAGTTCTTGAAGTCCGACAGGGTGGGCTCGTCGTACTGGTTGTCGCCCATGGTGATCACGGCCGCGGGGTTCATGTTCTCGACGAGCTTCGCGGTCTTGGGGTGAACGCAGCTCGAGCTGCTCGCGGTGCACTGCTCGGCGATGTCCCCGGCCGCAGCGAGGACGAGGCCGGCGCTCCCGGCCGCGGTTTTGACCGTGATCGGCGTGCTCGCGGGTGAGGTGTTCCCCGCGGCGTCGCGGGCGCGGACAGCGTAGGTGTAGCTGGTGTTCGGGGTGAGCCCGGTGTCGGTGTAGGACGTCGTCGCGCTGGTGGCGACGGCCGTGCCGTTGCGGAGGACGTCGTACCCGGTGACGCCGACGTTGTCGGTGGCGGCACCCCAGGTCAGCGGGACGCTGGTGGCGGTCGCCGTGCCCGCGGCGAGGCCGGTTGGGGTGCTCGGGGCCTGGGTGTCGCCGGAGGAGTCCGTGCTGCCGTAGACCTGCATCTCCCAGAAGGAGTAGCCGTAGCTGGTGGCGCGGGTGAGGCCGACGAAACGCACGAAGCGGCCGCGGGCGGTGAGACCGCCGAGGTCGTCGATCTTGCCGTCGCCGGTGTCGACGGTGGCGGCCGTGGTGAACGACGTGCCGTCGTCGGAGACCTCGATCCGGTACTTCTTCGCGTAGGCGGCTTCCCAGTTGAGGACGACGCGGTGGATGCTGGCGGACTGGCCGAGGTCGATCCGCAGCCACTGCGGATCGGAGCCCTCGGCGCTGGCCCAGCGGGTGGTGGTGCTGCCGTCGACAGCCTTGGCGCCCGTGTAGGACGAGCTCTCGGTGGTCGAGGTGGCAACGGGCTTTCCCTGCGACAGCAGGACATCGGCGGCCTGGGTGGTGGCGGCCGCGGCGATCGCGGACGGCAACAGCACCACGGCGGCGAGCACCGGGGTGAGTCGGGCTAACGGGCGTAGGCGGGTGGACGGCACGTCGCGCTCCTTGCGGGCCTGACGGTGGCGGGTGGGCTGCGGCGTCGGGTTAACGAAAGGGAAACAGTTAGGAAAGTTTCCTAACTAAGCGGACTGTAGCGAGGGTCCGTTCCGGCTGACAAGACTTGTCTTGTCCTTGAATCGGTCAAGAGGGTGAGTTTTTCACGATTTCCGCAGCTCAGCACGGGTACCAGTGAGCGGGATACTGCTCCGTGCGCCGGGACCGGTCAGCCGGCCGGAGGCGCCTGAAGACCTTGGAAGACCGCGGCGATCAGCCGCCGTCCTTGAGCCGCGCCGTCGTCGTTGTTCGCCACCCGCCACAGGAAGCTCATGAGCATGATGATGTCGGCAGGGTCGTGCCCGGGCGCGATGGAGCCTTCGGCCACACAGGCGTCGACGAGCTTCTTGACGGCGGCCGTCGTGGGCGCCCACGACGCGCTGATCAGCTCCTGGGCCGCGGCGCCGTGCAGCGCGTCCCCGAGCCCGTGCTTGACGCGGATGTAGGCCGACAGCGTCTCGAACCACTCGACGAACGCGGCTTTCGCGGACGAATGGCGGGCCAGCACGTCGTCGGCCGTGGTCGTCAGGCGCTCGATGTCGTGCTGGTAGGCGCCGAGGATCAGGTCCTCGCGGGTCGGGAAGTGGCGGTAGAGGGTCCCGGCGCCGACCCCCGCGCGCTTGGCGACCTCGCTCAGCGGCACCAGCGGGTTCTCCGCGAACAGTTCGTGAGCGGCCTCGATGATCGCGATCCGGTTGCGCGCGGCGGCCTTGCGCTGGGTGCCGTACGTGCCGTCGGTCATGCCCCGATCATGCCTCATCGTTGACATGCGGAGAATTCTCCGCTAGTTTCGACGTCAGATCCGGAGAATCCTCCGCAAGTTGCCCCAGTCTGGAGAATCCCATGCGTTACGTGAAGCTCGGCACCACCGGCCTGGACGTCTCCCCCGTCGCGATCGGCGCGATGAGCTACGGCGAGCCCGACCGCGGCCACCCCGTCTGGTCCCTCGGCGAAGAGGAGGCGCGGCCGCTGATCAAGCACGCCCTCGAAGCGGGCATCAACTTCTTCGACACCGCGAACATGTACTCCAACGGCTCCAGCGAGGAGATCCTCGGCCGGGCGCTCAAGGACTTCGCCGACCGCGACGACGTCGTGATCGCCACCAAGCTGCGGCACCCGATGCGTCCCGGCCCGAACGGGAAAGGCCTGTCCCGCAAGGCGATCATGACCGAGATCGACCACTCGCTGCGGCGGCTGGGCACCGACTACGTCGACCTCTACCAGGTCCACCGCAACGACCACTCGACCCCGCTGGAAGAGACCCTGGAGGCACTGAGCGACCTGGTGAAGGCCGGCAAGGTGCGCTACCTCGGCGCGTCGTCGATGTTCGCGTGGGAGTTCGCCAAGGCCCTGCACCTGCAGAAGCAGCACGGCTGGGCGCGGTTCGTGTCCATGCAGGACCACTACAACCTGCTGGCCCGCGAGGAAGAGCGCGAGATGATCCCGCTGTGCCTGGACGAGGGCGTCGGCACGATCGTCTGGAGCCCCCTGGCCCGCGGCCGCCTGGCCCGCGCGTGGGACGACGCGAACTCGACGGCCCGCGCCGGCACCGACGGGGCCTACGCGGACCTGCTCTACTCGTCGGCCGAGTCGGACCGCGCGATCGTCGAGGCGGTCGGGAAGGTGGCGGCCGCACACGGGGTGAGCCGCGCGTCCATCGCCCTTTCCTGGCTGCACCACCAGCCGGTCGTCACGGCCCCGCTGGTCGGCGCCGGTTCGATCCGGCAGATCGACGAAGCCGTGGCATCGCTGGACGTCGAGCTCACCGACTCGGACGTGCAGGCGCTCACCGCGCCGTACACGCCGCGGTACGACTGGCAGGGCGTCTCGGACGAGGCGGCCATGGCGGCGGTCCGCGCTCGCGTTCCAGGCATGGCGCTGACGTGAGGTTTCCGTTGTGGCACAACGGTTTTGCGCCGAGCAAGATCACCCGATCCAGCGATGGTGTTCGCACAGATGTTCGGTAGCGTGGATTTCATGGCTCCTGACACCCGCGCCGTCACCGTCCGGCGAAGACCTTCACCGCTCCGAGCGCAGCAGTTTCCGGATCTCCGCCACCGCGGCCCGGCCGGCCCGGTTGGCCCCGACCGTGCTCGCCGAAGGCCCGTACCCGACCAGGTGCAGGCGCGGTTCGAGCACCACCCGCGTGCCGTCCATCCGGATGCCACCGCCGGGTTCGCGCACGTGCAGCGGCGCGAGGTGGTCGATCGCCGGGCGGAACCCGGTGGCCCAGAGGATCACGTCGGCGTCGAACCGCTCGCCGTCCGGCCAGACGACGCCGCCGGGCGTGATCCGCTCGAACATCGGCCGCCGGTCGAGGATCCCGGCCGCCCGCGCGGCCCGCACCTCCGGCGTCACGGCCAGATCGGTGACGCTGACCACGCTTTCGGGCGGCAGCCCGGCCCGCACCCGCTCGTCGACCTTGGCGACGGCGGTGCGTCCCCAGTTCTCGCTGAAGGGCTCGTCCCGCCAGACGGGTGGCCGGCGCGTTACCCAGGCGGTCGCGCGGGCGAGCGGCGCGAACTCCATGAGCAGCTGAACGGCGGACGCCCCACCCCCGACGACGACAACCCGCCGGCCCCGGAAGTCTTCCGGCCCGGTGTAGTCGGCGGTGTGCAGCTGCCGCCCGGCGAAGGTTTCCTGGCCGGGATAGCGCGGCCAGAAGGGCCGGTCCCAGGTCCCGGTGGCACTGATGACGGCCCGCGCGGCCCACGACTCGGCCGGGCTCGAGACGACCAGCCGCTCCCCCGCCCGCGTCACGGACTGCACGTCGACGGGCCGCAGCACGGGAAGGTCGTAAACGCTTTCGAACCGCCCGAAGTATTCGGAGACGACCTCCGAGGCCGGCCGCGTCACGTCGGGAGTACCGAAGGCCATCCCCGGAAGGTCGTGAATGCCATGAACTTTGCCGAGAACCAGCGACGGCCACCGGTACTGCCAGGCACCCCCGGCCCGCTTCCCGTGGTCGAGAACAACGAACCCACCCCGGTTCCCAAACCCGGCCCGCCGCAGATGATAGGCGGCGGACAACCCGGCTTGCCCGGCCCCGATGACCACAACATCCGTTTCGTGATCCGCGCCGCTCATAACGGAATCAACACCCACGGCAGCGGCATATTTCGCGCCCTGCATCACACCGCGTCGGCCGCGGCCAGGCCGGAACCTCCCCCTCTGCCCCGGCATCGCAGCTCAGCCGACCCAACTTGATCGCGACCACCGCCCCCGCCCTCCCACCCGAGATTCACGCCCGCCCCGACCTCGACGTAACCGGCGCTCCTGCCCCAAGGTGCCCCAACCCGAGACCCGAGCGAGCCTCACCCCAACGAAGCCAGAGCCGACCCGCCCGCACAACTGGCGCCCGAACCGCTCATCCGCACCCCACGCGCACCAGCAGCCCACCACCGCGGGCCACCACCCGCGCATCCTGGTCGCCCTTACACCGCGACCTGGTTCCGCCCGGCGTCCTTGGCCCGATACAGCGCGGCATCAGCGGTGCGCAGCACATCATCGAGAGTCGGCCCGGCGTCCGGATGCCGCGCGACCCCGATCGATACCGAAAGGCCACTCACCCGGACCGTCCCGGCACCCGTCGAGATCACCACGTTCAGTTCACCCACCGCCACCCGCACCCGCTCGGCGATCGCCAGCACGTCCGCGCGGCCCATGCCCGGCAGCAGCACCACGAACTCCTCACCGCCGAACCGGCCCACCGTGTCGCCCTGGCGCACCGACCCGGAAATCGCCACCGCGACCGCCGCCAGCACGTCGTCGCCGGTCAGGTGGCCGTAGGTGTCGTTGATCCGCTTGAAGTGGTCCAGGTCGATCATCAGCACCGCGAAGCCGCCGGCGCCGCGGCGCTGGGCGCGGGTGTGCTCGCGCGTCGCCGATTCGTGCCAACCGGCGGTGTTGAGCAACCCCGTCTTCTCGTCTGTGACGGCCGCAACCTGCAACTGCTGCTTCAACAGCAAGTAGCGGTGGAGCAGCAGCAACGGCGCCACCACGAACACGACCAGCACCGGCTGCTCGACCAACGCGAGGGCAGCGAGCCCGCCGAGGCAGAGGGTCGCCAGCTCGAAAGCGTTGTCCTCCCACGTGCCGATCAGGTCGGCCGCCGACCGCTGGCTCGTGTACAGGTAGATCCCGGCCGCCACGAGGCCGACGTTCACCAGCTCGAACACCGCGGCCGCCAGGCACAAGGCGAACAACCCGCGCGGCGTCTGCAACGGCGTCCCGTGCAACCCCAGCACCGCAAGAACGGAGGAAGCAGCGAAGCACGAGAGCATCGCCCAAGCCGTGCTCGCCACGAAGCGGTGCGCGGGCCGCGTACGGACCTGACGCCACACCCGCACCCACAGGTGCGTGTAGAGCACGACGGCCAGCAGCGCCACCCACGCCGGCGGCAGCAGGACGACACCGGCGAGGTACCACACGGACGTGACGTTGATGTGCGTCTGCCCGCTCATCCACCGCCGCAACCGCTCGATCCGGCGCGACATCTCGGCCTGCGCCACCCCCAGGGCGACGAGCACGGCGAACCACCCTGGACGCACGGGCCCGCCGAACCCGGTGGCCAGCGCCGTCCCGGTCGCGACGACGGCGAGCAGTTCGCAGCCGAGGGCATAGGCGATCCAGCGGGTCTTGGCGCCACCCCACATCGCCCATCGCGCAGGCCAGCCCGGCCAGGTGGAAAGCGCTTCCCGGCGCACGGCGGCCTGCGCTCTCAAGAGCCGAGGCCACAGACGTGACGAACCGCCATCGTGACGTACCCCTTGCGCGAAGTTCGGCCGACCAGGTAGCCCAGCGTAGCCGTTCCGACGACGCCCGTCGCCAGTCCGGGCGAATTGCGCCCAACACCCGGTTCGAAGACCCGCGCAGGGTAGATCGACGCAGCTCAGCCCCGCACAGGCCGATCACCATCGGGGACACGCCCGGCCGGGCAGGCTCACTTGCGCAACATCCGGCCGACCACCATCCGGGCCGCGCCCGAAGCCCACCGCTCCGAACCGGCCACCGGCGCAGGGCGCGGATGATCGCCACCGAGCCGACCACTGCGGCAACCCCGAGCCGACCCATTTGCGCGGGGCACGAGCGATCACCACCGGCCCAGCCACGGCCAGAGCCCACCGCTCCGAACCGGCCTACCTGCTCAGGGCGCGAACGATCGCCACCGAACCGGTCATGCCCCGAGCGCGCCGACCCGAGCCGGGCTACTTGCGCAGAGCGCGGACGATCGCCACCAAGCCGACCACCGCGGCGACGGCGACCAGCACCGGAACCACCCGCTTCAGCACCGACTGCCCGGCGTAGTCGAGCAGGTCGATCGCCTCGGTTTCCGGAGGTGCCGGGACGCTGTGCAGCGCCGGCCGGTCCGCCGGCCTGGGCCTCGGCTCCGTGTTAATTTCCGGGGTGGTCGGCGCCGGCTTGACCGCCGGCTGGGGCTTGGCCACCGGCTCGGACGTGGCCGTCGGCTCGGCCGCCGGCGCACCCTGCTCCGGAACCGGCTTCGCGGCCGGCTCGGCCACCGGCTGGGCGGCGGCCGCCGCCGCGGGGGTCGCCGGGGCATCGCCGGCCGGTGCGCCTTGAGCCGGGGCTGCCCCGGCCGTGACAGCCTGGCTCGGGGCATCGCCGGCCGCAGCGGTCTTCGCCGGGGCGGTACCGGCCGAGGCAGCCGTGGCAGCCTTCGCCTGGCCCGGGGCATCGCCAGCCGCAGCGGTCTTCGCCGGGGCGGCACCAGCCGAGGCAGCCTTCGCCGAGGCGGCTCCAGCCGAAGCGGCCGTCCCCTCCCCCTCCGCCGGGGCCAGCTTTCCCGACAGGCAGCCCGCGAACGTGTCCAGGATCTTGCCGCCCACTTCGCTGATCAACCCGCGCCCGAACTGGGCCGGCTTGCCCGTGATCGCCAGGTCGGTGGCCACCGATCCGTGGGTTGCGCCGTCCTTCTCCGTCAACGTCAGTGTGACCGTCGCCGCCGCTGTTCCGGAGCCGCGGGAATCCTTGCCCGAGGCCTTGATCGTCACCTTGCGGGCTGCCTCGTCCTTCTCCAGGAACTCGCCATTTCCCTTGTACAGCAAGGAAATCGGCCCAAGCTTGACCTTCACCGTTCCGCTGAACCTGTCCCCTTCGACCTTGGTCAGCGTGGCGCCCGGCATGCACGGGGCGACGCGCTCGGGGTCGGTGACCGCCTGCCAGACCTCGCCGATCGGAGCCGGGACGGTGAATTCGTGGTCGAGCCGCACGGGCCGACCTCCTTCCTGAAAGCGGACGGGTCCGCTGCCCACCCTAGCCGCCGCCGGAGCGGCGGCCAGGGTGCCGCGTCAGGCTCCCGCGGCCGCCGCGATGGCGCGTCCCGTCAGCACCTGCGCCAGGTGACGGCGGTATTCGACGTCGGCGTTGCTGTCCACCGGCGGATTCGTGCCCTCCGCCGCGTGGGAGGCCGCCGCCGCGATCGATTCCGCCGATGCCTGGACGCCGACCAGTGCCGACTCGACGCCCGAGGCGCGGATCGGGGTCGAGCCCATGTTCGTCAGCGCGACCCGGGCTTCCTCGATGACGCCCGCTTCCGTACGAACCGTGACCGCGACCGCCACCATCGACCACGCCTGGGCGACGCGGTTGAACTTCTCGTAGTGCGCCCGCCACCCCGTGTGCTTGGGGATGCGAACCTCGACCAGCAGTTCGTCCGGCGCCAGCGCGGTGGTGAACAGGTCGCGGAAGAAGTCCGCGGCCGGCACCGTGCGCCGCCCCGACGGGCCGGCCACCACCAGCGAGGCGTCCAGCGCGAGCACCGGCGCCAGCAGGTCACCGGCCGGGTCGGCGTGGGCGATCGCGCCACCCAGCGTCCCGCGGTGGCGGATCTGCGGGTCGGCCACCGTGTCGGTCGCCGACTTCAGCAACGCCGCGTGCGCAGCCACCGACGCGTCCCGCTGGACGTCGTAGTGCGTGGTCATCGCGCCGATCACCAGCGAGTCGCCCTCCTCGCGGACGCCACGGAGTTCCGCGACGCGTCCGAGGTCGATCAGCGTCGTCGGCGCCGCGAGGCGCATCCGCAGCACCGGCAGCAGGCTCTGCCCGCCCGCCAGCACCTTGGCGTCCTCGCCCGCCGTCGCCAGCGCCTGGACCGCTTCGTCCACTGTGGACGGGCGGACGTAGTCGAAGGGAGCCGGGATCACTGCGCACCTCCGGTGGCGTCGATGGAACCCAATCCGCCGCCCGCTTCGTCACGGCCGGGGCCGCCCGCGTCGGTGGTGCCGTGCTGGATGGCGTGCCACACCCGCATCGGGGTCAGCGGCATCTCGATGTCGTCGACGCCGAAGGGCCGCACGGCGTCGATCACCGCGTTGACCACCGCCGGGGTGGACGCGATCGTGCCCGCCTCGCCGACACCCTTGGCGCCGAGCGGGTTCGTCGTCGACGGCGTTTCCGTGCGGTCGGTGGTGAACGACGGCAGGTCGGCCGCCGACGGCAGCAGGTAATCGGCGAACGTGCCGGTCGTCAACGTGCCGCTTTCGTCGTGCTCGGTGCCCTCGAACAGCGCCTGCGCGATGCCCTGCGCGAGCCCGCCGTGCACCTGGCCCTCGACGATCAGCGGGTTCACCGCGACGCCGACGTCGTCGACGCAGACGTACGAGCGCAGCGTGATCCGGCCCGTCTCGGTGTCCACCTCGGCGGCGCACAGGTGCGTGCCGTGCGGGAACGAGAAGTTCTCCGGGTCGAACGTCGCGTCCGAGTCGAGCGACGGCTCGACCCCGTCGGGCAGGTTGTGCGCCGCGAACACCGCGAGCGCGACATCGCCCATCGACGTCGACGTGCCGGTGCCCTTGACGGTGAACTTGCCGCCGGCGAACTCGAGGTCGTCTTCGGCGCATTCGAGCAGGTGCGCCGCGATCGGCTTGGCCTTGGCGATCACCTTCTCCGCGGCCTTGACGATCGCGATGCCGCCGACGACCAGCGAGCGCGAACCGTAGGTGTCCATGCCCTTGTGCGACGACTGCGTGTCGCCGTGCAGGATTTCGACGTCCTCGAACGCGACGCCCAGCTGATCGGCGACGATCTGGCTCCACGCCGTCTCGTGGCCCTGGCCGTGCGCGGACGCGCCGGTCGTGACCTCCACCTTCCCCGTGGGCAGCATCCGGATCGACGCGTACTCCCAGCCGCCGGCGCCGTAGTCGAGCGAGCCGAGCACCCGCGACGGCGCGAGCCCGCACATCTCGGTGAACGTCGAGATGCCGATGCCGAGCTGCACCTTGTCCTTCGCCGCGCGGCGCCGCTCCTGCTCGGCGCGCAGGCCGTCGTAGTCGAAGAGCTGCTTCGCCTTCTCGGTGGCGGCTTCGTAGTTGCCGGAGTCGTAGGTCAGCCCGCACACGGTCGTGAACGGGAACTCCTCGTGCTTGATCCAGTTCTTCTCGCGCAGCTCAAGGGGGTCCATGCCGAGCTCGACGGCGAGCTCGTCCATGATCCGCTCGATGGCGAACGTCGCCTCCGGGCGGCCGGCGCCGCGGTAGGCGTCGGTCAGCGTCGTCGTCGTGTACACGTTGGTGCACGCGAAGTGGTACGCCGGGATCTTGTAGATCGCGTTGAACATGAACGCGCCGAGGATCGGCACCCCCGGCCCGACCAGGCCGTTGTACGCGCCGAGGTTGGCCAGCAGCTCGACCTTGAGGCCGGTGAGCTGGCCGTCGCGGGTCGCCGAAATGGTGAGGTCCTGGATCTGGTCGCGGCCGTGGTGGGCGGCGAGCATCGTCTCCGACCGCGATTCGTTCCACTTGACCGGCTTGCCGAGCTTCTGCGCGACCAACAGCGACATCATCTCTTCGGGCAGGACGCCGATCTTGCCGCCGAAGCCGCCGCCGACGTCGGGGGCGATCACGCGCAGCTTGTGCTCGGGGATGCCGAGCGTCAGCGCCGACATCACGCGCAGGATGTGCGGGATCTGCGTGGCCGACCACATGGTGATCTGGGTGCCGGTCGGGTCGACGACGCAGGCGCGCGGCTCCATGAACGCCGGGACCAGGCGCTGCTGGCGGAAACGGCGCTTGAGCACGACCTCCGACGAGCTGATCGCGTCCTCGACGTTGCCGCCGGTGCCGGCTTCGGCCGAGTCGAACTTCCAGACCGCGCTCGTGTTCGTGCCCAGGTCCTCGTGGACCAGCGGCGCGCCGTCGGCGATGGCGGCTTCCATGTCGAGGACGACCGGCAGCTCGTCGTACTCGACGTCGATCTCCTCGAGCGCGTCGTGCGCTTCGGCGGACGAGCGCGCGACGACGACCGCGACGCCTTCACCGGCGAAGTTGACCGTGCCTGCGGCGAGCACCGGGCGGCGCGGCGCCTTCATGTCCGGCGTGATCGGCCACGCGCAGGGCATGCCGACCGCGCCTTCGGGGTCGAGATCCTGCGCGGTGTAGACGGCGATGACGCCGGGCGCGTCCTTCGCCGCCGACGTGTCGATCGAGACGATCTTGGCGTGCGCGAACGGGCTGCGCAGGACGGCCAGGTGCAGCAGGCCCGGCAGCGTGATGTTGTCGGTCCAGCGGGTGCGGCCGGTGATCAGCCGCTCGTCCTCCTTGCGGCGGCGGGACTTGCCGACCTCCGGTTCGATCGTGGCGGTCATCAGTCACCACCCACGCCGACGTGCTTGTTCTCGGCGATCCGCTCGGCTTCCGGCCCGGCGCCCGGGCTCATGTGCTTCGCGGCGTCGCGGACCGCGCGGACGATGTTCTGGTAGCCGGTGCAGCGGCAGAGGTTGCCTTCGAGACCCTCGCGGACGGCCTGTTCGTCCGGGTCCGGGTTGTCGGCCAGCAGGTCGATCGACTGCATGATCATCCCCGGCGTGCAGAACCCGCACTGCAGGGCGTGGTTGTCGTGGAACGCCTGCTGCACCGGATGCAGCTTGCCGTCGCGGGCGAGGCCCTCGACGGTGGTGACCTCGCAGCCGTCGGCCTGCACGGCCAGCACGGAGCAGGACTTCACGCTGTGCCCGTCGAGGTGGACGGTGCAGGCGCCGCAATTGCTGGTGTCGCAGCCGACGACGGTGCCGACCTTCCCGAGTTTTTCCCGTAGGTGGTGCACGAGGAGGGTGCGGGGTTCGACTTCGTCGGTGTACTTCGTCCCGTCGACGGTGACGGTGATGCGCATCAGGCCTCCAAAAGCCGGTTCGGGAACGGCCTGCCCGACCGTGATCGGGCTCACAGACCCCGAGCGTGCTACGCGACCTTCGCGCCTTCAAGCCCTGATGTCACACGTTCAACTACCGGTTCCGCAGATACGCGTCCAAGTGCGGAACAACGCCGTATCTGCGGAACGCCGGATGGGTGAACTTTATCGGCCACCTGGCTGAGTCAGCCGTGAATGCGTCCCGACAGCTCCGCGAGCCGCTTCCCGCCACCGCCCCACCGCAGCGCGATGATCTCCGCGGCGATCGACACGGCCGTCTCTTCCGGCGTGCGCGCACCGAGATCGAGACCGATCGGCGACGACAGCCGTTCCAGTTCCGCCTCGGTGATCCCGGCCTCGCGCAGCCGGGCGAACCGGTCGTCGTGCGTCTTGCGGGAGCCCATCGCGCCGACGTACCCGACGTCCAGGCGCAGCGCGACTTCGAGCAGCGGCACGTCGAACTTGGGGTCGTGGGTCAGCACCGCGATCGCCGTGCGCCGGTCGACGCGGCCCGCGTCCGCCTCGGCCCGCAGGTAGCGGTGCGGCCAGTCGACGACGACCTCATGCGCGTCCGGGAACCGGCTGGTGGTGGCGAACACCGGCCGCGCGTCGCACACCGTGACCTGGTAGCCGAGGTAGGCACCCATGCGGGCCATCGCGGCGGCGAAGTCGATCGCGCCGAAGACCAGCAGCCGGGGCGGCGGCTCGAAGGAGTTGACGAACACCGCCATCCCCTCGCCGCGGCGCTGCCCGTCCGGGCCGTAGTGCAGGGTGCCGGTGCGGCCGCTGGCCAGCAGGCCGCGCGCGTCGTCGGCGACGGCGTCGTCCATCCGCGACGACCCCAGCGAGCCCGCGGTGCGGTCCGGCCAGACGATCATGTGCTCGCCGACCAGGCCCTCCTGCTCGTGCTCGATGACCGTGACGACCGCGACCGGCTCGCCGCCGCGCACCGACGCGACGACGTCGCCGAGCTCCGGCATCGACGCGCGGTCGACGTGCTCGACGTAGATGTCGATGATCCCGCCGCAGGTCAGGCCGACCGCGAAGGCGTCGTCGTCGCTGACGCCGTAGCGCTGCAGCACCGGCTTGCGCTCGGCGACGACCTCCTGCGCGAGCTCGTAGACCGCGCCCTCGACGCAGCCGCCGGACACGCTGCCGGCGACGGTCCCGTCGGGGGCGACGACCATCGCGGCGCCGGGCGCGCGCGGCGCCGAGGAGAAGGTGGCGACCACGGTGCCGAGGCCGACGGTCTCCCCGTCGGACCAGCGGCGGAACACGTCGTCGAGTACGTCACGCATCGGAAATCTCCCCGAGCAGTCGTTCCAAGGTGGCCAGGGTGTGCCCGGCCAGGAGCCGGTCGATGTGGGGCAGCGCGGCCACGATGCCCGACTGGACCGGAGCGTACCCCGCGCGGCCGGCGTGCGGATTCACCCAGAATACGGCGTGCGCGAGCCGGCGCAGGTGGGCGAGCTGCTCGCCGAGCAGGCCGGTGTCGCCGCGCTCCCAGCCGTCGGAGAACACGGTGACCACGGCGCGGCGCGCCACCCCGCGCCGGCCCCAGCGGTCGAGGAACGCCTGGAGCGTCTCCCCCAGCCGGGTGCCGCCGGCGAAGTCCGGCACGGCCGAGCCCGCCGCGAGCATCGCTCGTTCCGGATCGCGCTGCCGCAGCTGGCGCGATACCCGGGTCAGCCGCGTGCCGAGCGTGAACACCTCGACGGACGGCGGTGCGGCCCGGGTCAGGACGTGGGCGAACCGCAGCAGGGCGTCGGCGTACGGGCTCATCGAGCCGGAGACGTCGATGAGCAGCACCACCCGCCGCGGCCGGCTGCCGCGCCGGGCGTGGACGAGCCGGAGCGGTTCGCCGCCACTGGCGAGCATGGCGCGCAGCGTCCGCGGCGGGTCGAGCCGGCCGCGCCGCGACGGCGTCCGCCGGGCGGCCGGGCGTTTCGGGAGTGCGGGCTTCAGAGTGGCCAGCAGCTCGCGGAGGTGTTCGCGCTCGGCGGTGGTGAGTTCGGCGAGGTCGCGGTGGCGCAGCACTTCGTGGGCGCTGGCGGCGACTTTCAGCTGGTCTTGCCCTTCGCCGCCCGCGGCGTCCCCGCCGTCGGCCTCGCCCAGCGGGGCGATCCTGGCCTTCTTGGGCGCGGCGGACGTCGCCCGCTTCGGCGTCGTGGTCTCGATCGAAAACCACTGGCTGAAGGCCTCTTCGTAGTACGGGAGGTCGTCGGGGCTGGAGCAGAGCGTCAGCCGCCCGGCCCAGTACAGCCGGGTGGGTTCGGCGACGTCGATCTCCGCCACGGCGGTGAGGTACGCCTGCACGCGGTGCGCGTCGCAGGCGACACCGGCTTCGCGCAGCGCGGCGGCGAACCCGACGTACCCGGCGACGGGATCGGCGGCAGTGGTCATACGTCCATTGTGCGCTTTTCTGGCGTCCCGGCGAGGAGTCGAACCTCGGACCTCGGCGTTCGTAGCGCCGCGCTCTGTCCTGCTGAGCTACCGGGACAAGGGCGGTCTGCGCACGCGCCCCTCCCCGGGCAGGCGCGCAGACCGCGCTCTTCGCCGCGGCCGACCCAAGGTAGCGGCGGGTGGGCGCGAAGAGCCTTCGGAAAGAAAAGGGAATCAGCGAACGACGCGGGAGATCGCGCCGCAGGGGTTCCGGTCTTGCCGTCGGGTCACGATCTCCTCCTCTCGGGGTGGCGTGCTGTGGTGAAGAAAAGAATGCCCCAGTCCGCCGAGGGCGGCAACGCAATTAAAAACGCCCGCCCCGGCGGTCCTTTGTGGACCGAAGAGGCGGGCGTTGCGGCTTCGATCAAGCAGCGGCCTTGAAGCCGGGCTGGATGTTGGCGCAGCCGCGCAGCCCCGCCGTCTTGTTGAGCTCCAGGACCGGCGGCAGCGTCTTCTGCGTGTACGCCTTGAGCTCGGCGAGCTTCGCGTCGTCGACCAGGTCGCGCCGGACGTGGTAGCTGACCCAGTTGCGCGAATCGATGGTCAGGTTGCCGATCGGCGGGTTGACGAAGATCGTCGCGTATTCGCTCTCGAACCGCGGGTCCTTGTCGAAGCCCAGCGTGGTGATCCACGAACCGATGAACGTGATCAGCTCGGGCTTCTCATGGTTGAAGACGTAGTTGCGGACGCCCGTCACGTCGGATTCGTGCAGGTAGTCGGCGACCTGCTTGTCGCCGAGGCCGGCCAGGTCGAGCACCCGGAGGCGGCTGCCCAGCGACGTCCCGCCGAGGTCGATCAGGCCGACCTGGGCCGAGTCAGGGAGCTTGAGGACGTCCGCGAGGCCGTTGATGGTCCGGGCGTCGCGCTCGGCCACGATGCAGAACGCGGTCTTGACGTTGGCGCGGTAGGACTTGCCCTGGTCGTAGAGCCCGCTCACCGAGCTGACCAGCGCCACCACCAGCAGGCAGGCGAGCGCGATCCGGCCGCGCAGCCGGACCGCGGCCAGCGCCTCGACGACCACGATCGCGGCACCGAACGCACCCAGCGTCCAAACCGGGGTGGCGAACCGCAGCTGCCCCATCCAGTCGTATTCGAGCACGATGTAGGCGACCACGGTGAGCCCGAACGGCGCCATCAGGGCGATCAGCCCGGTGCGCAGGCGCGACGGCCGGACCATCAGCACCACCAGGCACGCGACGGCGACCGCGACGACCAGCCAGCCCACGTAGGAGACGATGTCACCGGGGCGGGCGAGGTCTTCCAGCGTCGGCGGCTCCTGCCCCTTCGCGACGGCGGTGTTCGGGACCAGCCGGCCGAACTCGAACCAGCGGAAAACCAGGTACGCGCCGTATGGGACGGCGAAGCCGGCGACGGAGAGCACGACCGCGCGCACGCTGCGGCCGAGCAGCTCCCGCTTGAGGAACAGCAGGACGGCGATCGGGTAGGCCCCGGCGTAGATGATGCCGTCGGGCCGGGTCAGCGCGGCGAGCATGGAGATCAGCCCGGTGCCGACGGCGACCTGGGTGTCGAGCAGCCGGCCGCTGTGGACCGCACGCACGATCAGCACCGCGAGCGCGGCGACGGTGAGGGCGTAGAAGGAGTTCTCCAGCCCGGAGAAGCACCAGATGACGAAGGACGGGATCGCGGCGAGCGCGGCCCCGGCGACGAACGTGATCAGCGCCGGGCGGCGGCTGAGCACCTTGGCACCGAAGTAGAAGAGCACCAGGATGGCGGCGCAGCAGAGCAGCGCGAGCGCCTTCGGGAAGAGGATCTGGTCGTTGACGCCGAAGAGCGTCCCGTGGTCGAAGAGACCGACGAGCTTGCCGAGGGCGATCAGGACCATCCAGGTCGGGTTGGAGTACCCCTCGACCGGCGCGGCACCGGGCTGGAGCACGGGCCCGAAGCCGTCGGCGAGGTTGCGCGAGTAGGCGAACGTGATGGCCGAGTCGTCGATCAGCCAGTGCCCGTAGAAGGAGGCGTGCACGGCGATCAGCGCGGTCCCGCCGAGCACGGCGGCCACCGCGGCGAGCTTGCCCCGCCAGCCCCGGCGCGCGGTCGGCGTCCCGGCCGCACCCGGCCGATCCGGTTCCGCTTCGGACGGCGGTCTCGTCTCCGTCGTCTCCGCCACGCTCATCCGCTGGTTCTCCCTCGCTTCGACCCGGCCCCCGACCCGGGTGTCAGGCGAACAAGGCGTCGAGCTTCGCCCTGACCCGGTCGAGGTCTTCGCTGTATTTCAGGACGGCGCCCAGCGTGCGTGCCGCTGTCGCCGCGTCCAGCTCGTCACGGTGAAGAGTCAAAAGAGCCCGCCCCCAATCGAGGGACTCCGCCACTCCCGGTGGTTTCAGCAGATCCATTTCGCGGAGCCGATGCACCGCTTCAGCGATTTGCCGAGCCAGAGCTGCACTTACCCGCGGGATCCTACGGCGCAGGATCTCGACCTCCCGAACCAGGTCCGGGTGTTCGAGCCAGTGGTAGAGGCAACGGCGTTTCAGCGCGTCGTGGACCTCGCGCGTCCGGTTCGAGGTGAGGATCACCAGCGGGGGGTGCTCGGCGCGGACTTCGCCGTACTCGGGGATGGTCACGGCGTGCTCGTCGAGCAGCTGCAGGAGGAAGGCCTCGAACTCGTCGTCGGCGCGGTCGATCTCGTCGATGAGCAGGACGCACGGGGCGCTGATCAGGGCCTGCAGCAGCGGCCGGGCCAGCAGGAACCGCTCGGTGTAGAGCGAGCGCTCGGCGGCCTCGACGTCGAGCTGCCCGCCGCCGGCCGCCTCGAGCGCGCGCAGGTGCAGCAGCTGGCGGGGGAAGTCCCACTCGTAGAGGGCCTGGGCGGCGTCGATGCCTTCGTGGCACTGGAGGCGGACGAGCGGCCTGTCCAGCGCGGTGGCCAGGGCCAGGGCGAGTGACGTCTTGCCGGTGCCGGGTTCGCCCTCGCAGAAGAGCGGGCGGCCCATCCGCAGGGCGAGGAAGCCGGCGGTCGCCAGCCCGTCATCGGCGAGGTAACCGGTCGCGTCGAGCGCGGCGGCGAGGTCTTCGGGCGAGTCCGTCACGAGTCGATCGTAGGTCTTCCGGCGGGACCGGCGAGATCGCCGGGGCGGTCGACGTCCCGGCCGCTGCCGAGGTCACCGCACTCGACCAGGGCGAGGTCGGCGCGGGTGGCGAGCCAGTCACGGGCGCCACGATCGCCTCGGGCGGTTTCCGCGACCTCGCCCCACCAGCGGCGGCCGAGCACAACGGGGTGGCCGGGCACGCCGTCGTAGGCCGCGCGGGCGACGGTTTCGGGGGTGACGCCGGCGGTGAGCCGGGCGATGACGTCGGTGCCGACCCACGGGAGGTCGACGAGGTGGACGAGAGCGGCGGCGGGCTCGTCGGTCGTTTCGAGCGAGGTGAGGCCGGCGCGGAGGGAGGCGCCCATGCCGGTGGCCCAGTCTTCGGCGGTCACGGCCTGGGCGGGATCGGGCAGGAGGGCGCGAACCTGGTCGGCGGCGGCCCCGACGACGACCCGCACGGGCTGACACCCGGCGGCGGTGAGGGTGCGGAGCGCGCGGAGGACGAGCGGTTCCCCGTCGAGTTCGACGAGAGCCTTGGGACCCCCGAAGCGCCGGCCGGCACCGGCGGCCAGGAGGAGGCCGGCGACCCGGAGAGAAGTGGTCATGAGGGCGAGCCTGCCCGCGGGTCAGCCACGGGCGTGGGCCGGGGCTCCGACCGCCAGATCCGCCTCGATGGCGCGGGCCGTCTCCAGCAGCGGGGGGACCAGGTCCTTCTCGACCGACTCCGCCGTTGTGCGGCTGGCGTGGGTGGACAGGTTCACCGCCGCCACGACCTGACCCCTCCGGTCCCGGATCGGGGCGGCCACCGAGCGGAGGCCTTCCTCCAGTTCCTGGTCGACCATGGCCCAGCCCTGGGTGGCCACCCTGGCCAGCTCCGTGCGCAGGCGGGCCGGCGCCGTCACCGTGTGGTCCGTGAGGCGGTCCAAGCTCGCCACCAGGAAGTACGCCTCCAGGTCGGCCTCGGCGAGACCCGCCAGGAGGACGTGGCCCATCGATGTCGCATGCGCCGGGAAGCGGGTTCCCACGTTGATGCTCACCGTCATGATCCGGGAGACCGCCACCCGGGCCACGTAGACGATGTCGGTGCCCTCCAGGACCGAGACCGAGCTCGACTCGTGGACGCGGGCCGACAGGTGCTCCAGGTGCGGCTGGGCCACCTCCGGCAGCGTCATGCTCGACAGGTACGCGTAGCCCAGCTCCAGCACCCGGGCCGTCAGCGAGAAGTACTTGCCGTCGGTGCGGACGTAGCCGAGGTCGGCCAGGGTCAGGAGGAACCTTCTCGCCGCCGCGCGGGTGAGGCCCGTCGCGCGGGCCACGTCGCTCAACGTCAGCTCGGACGCGCCCGCGTGGAAGGCCTTGATCACCGCCAGGCCGCGCTCCAGCGACTGCACGTGGTGGGCTCCACGGTGCGCCGGTTCGCCGGCCAGGCGGACGTCGGTCTGCGGCCTCGTCACGTCCATGCCCGGCACCTTATCCGGCGTCCTTCGGCACGGCGCTCGGCTCGCCGAGCTCGGCCAGGGTGCGCTGGGCGATGGCGAAGGCCGCGTTCGCCGCCGGTGCGCCCGCGTAGACCGCCGTGTGCAGCAGGACCTCGCCGATCTCCGCCGCCGACAGGCCGTTGCGGACCGCCGCCCGGACGTGCATCGCCAGCTCGTTGTGCGCGTGCAGCGCCGTCAGCGCCGCCAGGGTCACGCAGCTGCGGGTGCGGCGGTCCAGGCCGTCGCGGGCCCACACCGAGCCCCACGCGCCCTCGGTGACGTAGTCCTGGAACGGGCGGCTGAAGTCCGTGGTGCCCGCGACCGCGCGGTCGACGTGCTCGTCGCCGAGCACCTCGCGCCGCACCTTCATGCCCTGCTCGTGGCGGTCCGTCACGCTCGCTCCAAGTGGTCCAGGATCAGCCGGGTGAACTCCCCCGGCCGCTCGTAACTGCCCAGGTGCGCGGCGTCCGCCACGACCTCCAGCCGCGCGCCGGGGATGCCCTCGGCGATCGGCCGCGCGTGCTCGGCCGGCGACGTGGCCGGGTCGTCCGCGCCCGCGATGACCACCGTAGGGGCGGTGATCTTCGGCAGCAGGTCGAGCAGGTCCATCCGCTCGATCGCCCCGCAGCACGCCGCGTAGCCCTCGGCCGGGACCGCGGCGATCATCGCCCGGAGGAACTCGGCCCGGTCCGGGTGCCGCTCGCGGTACCCCGGGGTCAGCCAGCGCTGCACGCCCGCCTCGGCCACCGCCGCGGTGCCCTCGGCGCGGACCGTGCGGGCCCGGTCGGCCCACATCGACGGCGGTCCGAGCTTCGCCGACGTGCAGCACAGCACCAGGCTCGCGATCCGATCCGGCGCGTGGATGCCGAGCCACATCCCGGTCATGCCGCCGAGCGACAGGCCCACGTGGTGCACCCGCTCGGCGCCGAGGTCGTCGAGCAGGGCCAGGACGTCGGCGCCCAGGTCTTCGAGCTCGTAGGGCCCCGGCGGGACCGGCGACCCGCCGTGCCCGCGCGTGTCGTAGCGGACCACCCGGAACCCGCGTTCCACCAGCGGCGCGACCTGGGGTTCCCACATCCGCAGGTCGCTGCCGAGCGACCCGCCGAGCACGACCACCGGCGCGTTCTCGGGCCCTTCCACGACCCGGTGCAGCTTCACGGCGCTCACGGCGTCACACCCGGAAGAAGACGGTCTCGCCGTCTCCCTGCAGCCGCACGTCGAAGCGGTAGCCGTCGCCGGTCTTCGCCGCGATCAGCGTGCCGCGCCGCTCCTCGGGGACTGTCGCCAGGACCGGGTCGCCCGTGTTGTCCTGGTCCTCGAAGTAGATCCGCGTGACGACCCGGTTGAGCAGGCCGCGCGCGAAGACCGAGACGTCGATGTGCCGGGCCTGCGTGACTCCGCCCTCGCCCGGCACCACGCCGGGGAGCACGGTGAAGATCCCGTACGTGCCGTCGGTCTCCGTCGGGCAGCGGCCGAAGCCCCGGAACTCGCCGTTCGCCGCGCCGCGCGGGTCGTCCGGGTGGCAGAAGCCGCCCTCGGGGTCGGCCTGCCAGGTCTCGATCATGGCGTCCGGGACCGGGTCGCCGTTGCCGTCGCGAACGGTCCCGCGGATCCAGAACGCGCCGGGCGTGCCCTCGGGCACGACGTGCGGGCCGTCGGGCCAGGGCAGCCCGATCGACAGGTACGGGCCGACGGTCTGCGAAGGGGTGGGCAGCAGCCTGGTCATTCGTCCTCGTCCTCTTCCTCTTCGAACCCCGACGCGTCGCGCCCGCGCAGCACGATGTCGAACTGGAACCCGAGCGCCCACTCGGCCTGCGTGATGTCGTGGTCGTAGCGCGAGACCATCCGCTGCCGGGCCTTTTCGTCCGGGATCGAGTTGAAGATCGGGTCCTGGGAGAACAGCGGGTCGTCCGGGAAGTACATCTGGGTGACCAGCCGCTGGGTGAACGCCGAGCCGAACACCGAGAAGTGGATGTGCGCCGGGCGCCAGGCGTTGTCGTGGTTCTTCCACGGGTACGCGCCGGGCTTGATGGTGGTGAAGGTGTAGCGGCCGTCGCTGTCGGTCAGGGTGCGGCCGACGCCGTCGAAGTTCGGGTCGAGCGGGGACGGCCAGCGGTCGCCGGTGTGCCGGTAGCGGCCGCCCGCGTTCGCCTGCCAGATTTCGACCAGGGAGTCGCGCACCGGACGGCCGTCGCCGTCGAGGAGCCGCCCGGTGACGATGATGCGCTGGCCCTGCGGCTCGCCGGCGTGCTGCCGGGTGAGGTCGTTGTCGAGCTCGCCGAGGCGGCCGGGGCCGAGCAGCGGGCCGGTGACCTCGGTCAGCATCTGCGGCAGCAGGACGAGCTCCTGCTTCGGGTGCCGCAGCGCCGTGGAACGGTAGCCGCTGGAGTCGAGGGGCGGGTGGGTGCCTTCGGGGTCTTCCCCGTAGCGCGGCAGCCTGAATTCGGTCGGAGTGGCCACGTTTCTCTCCCTTATCGGCCTTCGAGGACGACAGCCAGCCCCTGGCCGACGCCGATGCAGATGGCGGCCAGGCCCCAGCCCCCGCCGCGGCGGTGCAGGTCGTGCGCCAGGGTGCCGAGGATCCGGCCGCCGGACGCGCCGAGCGGGTGCCCGATGGCGATCGCGCCGCCGTGGGTGTTCACGATCTCCGGGTCCAGGTCCTTCCAGTCGCGCAGGCAGGCCAGCGACTGCGCGGCGAAGGCCTCGTTGAGCTCGACCGCGGCCAGGTCGTCCCAGCCGATGCCGGCGCGTTCGAGGGCGATCTCGGCCGCGCGCACCGGGCCGATGCCGAAGACGTCCGGGTCGACCCCCGCCGCGCCCCGGCCGGCGATCCGGGCCAGCGGGGCCTTGTTCAGGTTCCTCGCGGCCGCTTCGTCGCCGAGGAGGAGGGCCGAGGCGCCGTCGTTGAGCGGGGAGGCGTTGCCCGCGGTGACCGTGCCGGTTTCCTTGCGGAACACGGGCTTCAGCTTGGCGAGCTTCTCGGAGCTGGAGTCCGGGCGGATGCCTTCGTCGCGGGCCAGGTCGACGCCCTCGACCGGGACGACCAGGTCGTCGTAGAAGCCCTCGTCCCACGCCTGGGCGGCGTTGACGTGGCTGCGGGCGGCGAAGGCGTCCTGCTCGTCGCGGCCGATGCCGTAGCGCTCGGCGAGCTGCTCGGTGGACTCGCCGAGGGAGATCGTCCACTGCGACGGCATCGCCGGGTTGACCATGCGCCAGCCGAGCGCGGTGTTGTAGAGGGTCTGGTTGCCCGCGGGGAAGGCCTTGTCCGGCTTCGGCATGACCAGCGGGGAGCGGGTCATGGACTCGACGCCGCCCGCGACGACGAGGGAGGCGTCGCCGGTCTGGATCGCGCGGCTGGCCTGGATGGCCGCGTCGAGGCCGGACCCGCAGAGGCGGTTGACCGTGCTGCCGGGGACGGTGGTGGGCCAGCCGGCGAGGAGGGCGGCCATGCGGGCGACGTTGCGGTTGTCCTCGCCCGCGCCGTTCGCGTCGCCGAGGGTGACTTCGTCCACTGTGGACGGATCGAGGTCGTTGCGCTGCTGGAGCGCCTTGAGCACGCCGGCCGCGAGGTCGTCGGGGCGGACGCCGGCCAGCGCGCCGCCGTAGCGGCCGAACGGGGTGCGGATCGCGTCGAGGATGTAGACGTCGGTCATGCGCTCGCCTTCCGGGTGGGTGACGCGAGGGTGATCGCGTGGGGAGAGCCTGCCACGGGCCGGGCGCTTCGCCGCGATGGCGGGCCCGGGTGGATGGGGCGCGACGTGGGTCCGTTGCCGGGAGGCGCGTCGGTCATGCGCTTGCCTTCTCCAGGTCTCGCAGGACGGTCAGCTCCTGCTCCGTGGGGGCCGGGGTGGTCTCGAGGTCGTCGGACACCTTCAGTTTCCACCCCGTGGCCGCGATGGCGCTGTCGAGATCCACCCCCGGGTGGAGGTGCGTCAACGTCAGCTCCGCCGTCTCCGGGTCCGGGCGCAGCAGCCCCAGATCGGTGACCACCAGGGTGGGACCGCGGCCGGGCAGGCCCAGCCGCTCCCGGTCGCCCTTGCCGGTGCCGTGGCCGAACGACGTCACGAAGTCGACCTTCTCCACGAACGCGCGCGGGTTCTGGCGGAGGACGATGAACACCTCGCCGCACGAGGCGGCGATCTCCGGGGCGCCGCCCGCTCCCGGCAACCTGACCTTCGGGTCGTGGTAGTCCGAGCCGATCACCGTCGTGTTGATGTTGCCGAACTTGTCCAGCTGGGCCGCGCCGAGGAAGCCGACGTCGATGCGGCCGGGCTGGAGCCAGTAGTTGAACACCTCCGGCACGCTGATCACCGCGTCCGCCGTGTCGGCCAGCTCGCCGTCGCCGATCGACAGGGGCAGGCGGGACGGCTTGGCGCCGAGGCAGCCCGACTCGTAGATCAAGGTCAGGTTCGGCGCGTGCGCGCGGCGGGCGAGGTTCGCCGCCTTGCTCGGAAGGCCGATGCCGACGAAGCAGGACATGCCGTCGCCGAGGGCCCGGGCCGCCGCGACGCTCATCATCTCGTCGGCGGTGTAATCCGCGCTCATGCCTTCACCCCGGTCAGCTCGTTCAGCCACTTCGTGAACTCCTCGCGGTCGCGCCCGACCTTGTCCCACGCCTGGTACGCCGCGTTGTCCCGCTCGTAGTACCCCGCCGCGTACGACGGCTTCGCGCCGCCGGGGACCTCGGCCACCGCCGTGACCACCCACGCCGGCAGCACCACCGCGCCCGGGCGGTCGTCCAGCTCGTCGACGACTTCCTCGACCGTCACCAGCGACCGCTTCGCCGCCAGCACCGCTTCCTTCTGGACGCCCGTGATGCCCCACATCTGGACGTTGCCGGCGCGATCCGCGCGCTGGGCGTGCACGATCGAGACGTCCGGGTTCAACGCCGGCACCGCCGTCAGCTTCTCGCCGGTGAACGGGCAGGTGATCGGCTTGATCGTGGCCGTCTGGGCCGGCAGGTCCGTGCCCGTGTAGCCGCGCAGCACCGCGAACGGCAGGCCGGACGCGCCGGCGACGTACCGGTTCGCCATGCCCGCGTGGCTGTGTTCCTCGATCTCCAGCGGCACCGGCCAGTCGTGCTGGACGGCGTCGCGGAAGCGGTGCAGCGAGCCGACACCCGGGTTGCCGCCCCACGAAAAGATCAGCTTGCGCGCGCAGCCGGCGCCGATCAGCTGGTCGTAGACGATGTCCGGGGTCATCCGCACCAGCGTGAGGTCACGCCGGCGCTGCCGGATGATCTCCTGCCCGGCCGCGACCGGGATGAGGTGCGTGAACCCTTCGAGCGCGACGGTGTCGCCGTCGTGCACCAGCCGGGCCACGGCCTCCTCCAGCGACAGCAGCTCCGCCATCACACCCTCCGCATTGTTCGCATCACGCACACTCGTTCTGCCAGCGAACATAGCACGGCGGCCGGGGGCCCGACCAGATGTCTTCCACCCAATGGATGACGCCCGCACGTCGAAGGGGACTTTCCCCGCCCGGGCAGGCAGGAAAAGTCCCCTTCCGGAAGAACGGTCAGCCGATCCGGACCAGCCGCGAGCCGTGGGGCGGCACGGCGGACGCCGTCCACGAGCCCCGGAACCGCCCGAGATCCCGGCGCGCGACGAGGTCACGCACCGGCCGCGCCCCGGCGAAGTCCACCGTGATGTCCGCGGGCGAGGAACCCAGGTTGTAGACGGCCGCGTACCACCGGCCGTCCGGCGCGCGCTTCTTCCACACCTGGAGGTCCCCGCCGCTGACCCGCGTCGGGTACGAACCGGCGTGGTCGACCGCGATGACCTCGGGATTCGTCAGGATCGACACGGCGGAGACATCAAGGAAATAGATGTCTCCTCCCACATACAGCGGCGACGAAGCCATGGACCAGAACGTCATCACGCTCTGCCGCTCGACGTCGGAGAGCCCGTCCTGGATGCCGGACCCCGTGTTGTTGCTGATCGGCATCGAGTCCAGGTCCGGCCGGTAGTTCGGCCCGAAGACGCCGAGCCACGAAGGCAGG
Source organism: Amycolatopsis sp. NPDC004772 (assembly GCF_053601215.1). NCBI lineage: Bacteria > Bacillati > Actinomycetota > Actinomycetes > Pseudonocardiales > Pseudonocardiaceae > Amycolatopsis > Amycolatopsis sp. NPDC004772. Next base: position 16,269 of record NZ_JBSGBK010000042.1, on the reverse strand, counting down.
TCCGCCCACCGCGCCTTCACCGAGCTGTCCCAGGTGGACACCGTCTCGCAGTAGCACTCGATGTCCGTGTCGACGCGCACGCCGTTCGCGTACGGCGCCAGGGAAGCACCGATGGACCGCGGCACCGGCCACGCGCTCGCCGTCAGCCACATCGGCCGCCGGGAGTGGTCGATGGCCGTCGACCAGGCCCGGATGTCGGCGACGTTGTCCGCGGTCGTCCCGTCGACCTTGACGAAGTCGACACCCCAGGACGCGAACCGGGCCACGATCGAGTCGTAGTACTTCTGCGCGCACGGGTTGGTGAAGTCGACCTTCCAGTTCCCGCCCCAGCCGTTCGACGGCGTCAACGGCTTGAAAGCGATGTCCTGCGCGTGGCACGACGTCCCGAGGATGGGCGCGTTCTTGTCGTAGACCTCCTTCTCGAGCCCGGTCACGGCGTACAGGCCCAGCTTCAGCCCGAGCGAGTGCACGTGGGAAGCCAGAGCCGGGATCCCGGACGGGAACCGGGTCGGATCGGGGTCGGGGATGCCGTTGACGTCGGTGTGGAAGACCCAGGACTGCGAAGCGTTCCAGCCCGAATCGATGTTGACGTAGGTGTAACCGGCGGACTTGAGCTTGGTGGCGAGAGCCTGAGCCGCGTCACGGATGTGCGACTCGTTCAGCCACGAAGTGCCGTAACCCGCGCGGGTCGACGACTCCAGGCTCCAACTGCTCCAGCCCATGAACGGCTTGACGAACGGCGTCCGTGCGTCGGCCGGAGGGACAACCAGCGAGAAAAACCCGAGCACAGCGAGGAAAACGGAAAGGAGGCGCTTCACTGAACACTCCTCGATAGGGGACCTATTCCTTGAGCCCGCTGGCCGCGATCCCGCGGACGATGAACCGCTGGGCGACCAGGAACATCGCGACCAGCGGCGCGATGGTGACCAGAGCACCGGCGAACAGCGCCGGCAGGTTGACCGACTGCGCGGTCAGGAACGTCGAAAGCGCGATCTGCGCGGTCCACGACGACGGGTCCTGCCCGATGACCAGCGGCCACAGGAACGCGTTCCAGCTTTCGATGAACATCAGCGCCCCGAGCGAGGCGATCATGCTCCCGGAGTTCGGCAGCACCAGGCGCCGGTAGACGCCGAGGTAACCGAGCCCGTCGAGCCGCCCGGCCTCCTCGATCTCGGCCGGGAACCGCAGGTAGAAGTTGCGGAACAGGATCACCGTGAACGCGCTGAACAGGTTCGGCGCGATGATGCCCCACTCGGTGTTGACCCCGCCCATCGAGCCGACGACGACGAACGTCGGCACGAACGTCACCGACTGCGGGATCATCAGCGTGACCAGCACGTAGGTGAACACGAAGCGCCGCCCGGGAACGTTGATCCGGGCCAGCGCGTACCCCGCCATCGAGCCGAAGAGCGTGCCGACCGGGGCCGTCACCACCGCGACCAGGAACGAGTTCCCCAGCGCGTGCGCCATGGGCACCGAGGCGTCGGCGAACAGGTCGCCGAAGTTGACCCACGACAGCGGGTCCGGCAGCCACGCCCAGTCCGGCGAGCTGACCTGCTGCCGCGTCATCAGCGCGTTGCGCAGCATGATGTAGAACGGCAGCAGGAAGACCAGCGACAGCACGGACGCCAGGACGTACTTGGGCGCCTTCCGGGACACCGGCAGAACGGCCATCAGTCCTTCTTCCCGAAGCCGACGAACCGGCCCTGCAGCAGCGTGATCACGACGATGATCACCGTCAGCAGGAAGGCCCCGGCCGAGCCGACGCCGTAGTTCTGGTCGCCGAGCGCGGAGTCGTACAGGTAGACCAGCGGCGGTTTCACCGGCGCGGTCGCCGTGCCGGACAGCCCGGTGCCGAACAGGTTGTAGAACTCGTCGAACGCCTGGAACGCGGCGATGAGGATCAGCAGCAGCACGGCCACGGACGTGTTCCGCAGCTGCGGCAGCGTGAGGTGGCGGAAGGCCTGCCACTTCGTCGTGCCGTCCAGCTCGCCGGCTTCGTACAGCGACGGCGGGATCGCCTGCAGCCCGGCCAGGAACAGGATCATGTACAGCCCGACCTGCAGCCACAGCCGCAGCGTCACGACCGCGACCCAGTACACCGGCGGGCTCGTCGTCGACAGCCACGGCACCGGGTCGGCGCCGAACAGCCCGCCGACGACGTTCGCGACCCCGGACGGCAGCCCGTTGAACAGCGCCATCTTCCACACCAGCGCGGCGACGACGTAGGACACCGCGGCCGGGATCAGGAACACGGTCCGGAAGAAGGCCCTGCCGCGCTTGATGCTGTTGATCAGCACCGCGAGCCCCAGCGACGCGACGAAGGTGATCGGCACGATGAAGACCGTGAAGAGCGCGATCGTCGTCAACGAGGTCAGGAAGGCGTCGTCGCCCAGCAGGAACGCGTAGTTGCCGAAGCCGATCCAGTGCCCGAGCGTGATGGTGCCGCGAGCGTCGTTGAAGCTGAGCAGGAAGCTCCACGCGATGGCGACGTACTTGAACAGCCCCAGCCCGAGCACGACCGGCCCGGTGAGCACCGCGAACGCGCCGATCGCCCGCCAGTCGCGACGCCGGCGGCGCGGCTTCGCCGGCGCCGAGACGGCCGGCGCCTCCATCAGGGCCGTCATGCCAGCTGCTTGTCGACTTCGGCCTGCGCCTTCTTCGCCGCGTCGCCGAGTTCGGCGGCCGGGTCGGCCTGCCCGTTCGCGATCTTCGTCGCGGCCTGCAGGAACAGCGTCGCCGACGCCTTGTTCCACAGCCCCGAGTAGGACTTGCCGAACTGCTGCGAGATCGTCACGGCGTCCTTCGCGGGCCCGCTCGAGAACTCGGTCGTCCGCGCCGCGACCTCCTTGCGGGCCGGGATGTGGAAGCCGTACTGGACGCACCAGTCCTTCTGCAGGTCGGCGTTCTTGATCCACAGCCAGTCGATGTACTTCTTGACGGCGTCGAGGTTCGCCGACTTCGCGTTCGCCAGCTGGTACCAGCCGCCGACGCGGGCGACCGGCTTGCCCGCGTCGCCGAACTTCGGCCACGCGACGACGCCGAAGTCGTCGCCCAGGGCCTTCTTGATGTCCGGCAGCGACCACAGGCCACCCCACTGCATGGCCGTGGCGCCTCCGGTGAACGCGCCCGGGTCGGACCAGTCGGTCGGGTAGCCCTGGAGCAGGCCGCCGGTGTCGTGCAGCTGCTTGAGCCCGCCGATCGCGGCGATCGCTTCGGGCGAGGCGAACGCGACCTTCTTGCCGCTCGCGTCGAAGAAGTCCCCGCCGGACGACCAGAGCAGGAGCGTCGCCGCCTCGCCGACGCCGTCGGTGCCGACGTAGAGGCCCTTCTGCTTGCCGTTGTTCAGCTTCCTCGTCGCTTCCAGGAGCTCGGCGAACGTCTGCGGCGGCTGGACGCCCGCGGCCTGCAGCGCGCTCTTGCGGTAGTACAGCATCATGACGTCGTCGATCATCTTGACGCCGTAGACCTTGCCGTCGACGGTCACGGTGTCCAGCGCGGCCGGGCTGAAGTCGGCTTTGACCGGGCCGACCACGTCGTCAAGCGGCGCGAGCAGGCCGTTCTTGACGTTCTGGTACCGGAAGTCACCCAGCTCGAACAGGTCCGGGGCCTGCGCGGTGAGCATCGCCGAGTTCAGCTTGGTCTCGTAGTCGCCGGCGATCCAGCTGACGTTGATCGCGATGTCCGGGTTGGCCTTGGTGAACTCCTGCGCGTACCGCTGGACCGCCTGCTGCGTCCCGGATTCGCCGTACGCGTGGTACCACTGCTGCAACGTGACCTTCGCGCCCGAAGAGGAGGCGTTCTTGTTCAACGGGTCCGAGGTGCAACCCGCGAGGGCCGCTCCCCCGGCGAAGAGGACCGAACCGACCAGGAAGCTACGACGATTCATGGGGCTCACGGTGTCTCCTTAGACGCTTTCTGACGCGAAAAGGCTCTGGACGGCGACCGCGGCGGCACCGCGGGCCCACTCCTCGAACGGCAGCGGCCGGATGACCAGGCCGCACCGGGCCGCGCTGCCGAACGCCTGGACCGCGAAGGTCCGGCGGATCTGGTCTTCGAACAGGTCGTAGGTGGCGACGCCCTCACCCGAGACGACCACTCGTTCCGGGCCGAACAGGTTGACCAGCGCGGCCAGCCCGAGGCCGATCGCGTGCCCCGCCCCGGCGAAGACCTCCCGGAGCGGCTCGTCGCCGCCGCGGGCCCGCGTCACGGCGTCGGCCATCGACAGGCCGGGCTCGCCGGTGACCTGCCGGGCACGCGTCAGGATCGCTTCGGTGGACGCGATCGCCTCGACGCAGCCCTGTCCGCCGCAGTGGCACGACGGTCCGCCGTCGGCGACCGGGACGTGCCCGATCTCGCCGGCGACACCGTGCGCACCCCGGACCAGGTCGCCGTGGACGACCAGCGCGCTGCCGATGCCGGTGCCCACGGTGACCAGCGCGAACGACGACGCGCCGACCCCTTCGCCGAACCACTGCTCGGCGACGGCGAGGGCCTTGACGTCGTTTTCGAGGGTCACGGTCAGTCCGGTGGCCTCCTCGAGGAGTTCGGCCAGCAGCACGTCCCGCCAGCCGAGGAACGGGGAGTACCGGACGACGCCGGACGCGCGGTCGACGTCGCCCGACACCGCGATCCCGAGGCAGTAGGCGCGCTCGCGGAGGGTGCCGGTCAGCAGCTCGCCGACGAGATCGGCCAGCGCGCGGACGACGTGCCCGACGTCGTGGCCGGTCAGGGCGTGGTGGGCGCTGGCCCGGACGTCGGCGCGCAGATCGGTGACCACGCCGATCAGGTCGTCACCGGTGATCTTGACGCCGACGAAGTACTCGCGGTCCGGCCGGATGGCCAGGGGGTTCGCCGGGCGGCCGGCCCCGGGCGCGGTGCGGCCTTCGGAGGCGAGTTCTTCGAGGTAGCCGGCCTCGATGAAGGGCCGGGCGGCCTTGGTGACCGCGGCGGAGGAGAGCCCGGTGCGGCGGGCGACGTCGACGCGGGAAACCGGCCCCTCGGTCAGGACCGTGGTGAACACGGTCGCGGCCGCGGGACTGGTGATCGGCGCCCTTGCCGGTGCACTGCGAGGCATGGCCGGAAGGGTAGAGAGATTTAATTAACTTCGTCAAGAATTTATTTTCGGCCTGGTCAGCTCTACGCTGTCGGGCATGTCGCTCGTCGAACACGACCCCGCGCACCGGCTGTGGCTGCTGCGCACCCCCGAGAGCTCGTACGCCTTCCGGCTGGACGCCGACGACCGCCCGCGGCACGTCCACTGGGGCCCGCCGCTGACCCTGGCCCAGGCCACGCAGGTCGCCGCGCGCCGCAACCCGGCCGACAGCAGCTTCGACGAGCCCGGCGACGAGCGGCAGGAACTCCCGGCCGAGGGCGGCGCCTTCTTCGGCGTCGCGGCGCTGGCCGTGCGCTACGCCGACGGGACTTCGGCGCTCGAGTGGCGCTACGACGGCTTCGCGCTCGAAGACGACGCGCTCGTCGTCCGGCTCGCCGACCGGCACTACCCCCTGGAGCTGTCCCTGCACTACCGCGTCCGCGGGGACGTCGTCGAGCGCTGGACGTCGCTGCGGCACACCGGTTCCGAAGAGCCGATCGCGTTGCTGCGCACCGATTCCGCGTCGTGGACGCTCCCCCGGCGCGAGGGCGCGCGGCTGAGCCGGACGTCCGGGGCGTGGAGCGCCGAGTACGGCGTGCTGCGCGAACCGCTGCCGGTCGGCGAAACCACGCTCACCAGCCGCCGCGGCGCCTCCAGCCACCAGGTCAACCCGTGGGTGATGCTCGACGCGGGCGACGCGACGGAGACAACCGGCGAAGTGTGGTCTTCCGCGCTGGCGTGGAGCGGGAGCTGGCGGATCACCGTCGAGCGCACGCACACCGGCCGCGTCACCTGGACCGGCGGGTTCGGCCACGAGCACGTCGCCTGGCGGCTGCAGCCGGGCGAAACGTGGGAGACGCCGGTGTTCGCCGGGCTCTACGCGGCCGACGGCTTCGGCGGGACGAGCCGGCGGTGGCACGCGTACGTCCGCGAGTTCGTCCAGCCGCACCCGGGCGAGCTGCGGCCGATCGTCTACAACTCCTGGGAGGCGACCGGCTGGGACGTCGACGAGCGGACCGAGACCGAGCTCGCCGCGGCGGCCGCGAAACTGGGCGCGGAGCTGTTCGTCATGGACGACGGCTGGTTCGGGGCCCGCAGCGGCGACACCGCCGGCCTCGGCGACTGGACCGCCAACGAACAGCGCTTCCCCGCCGGGTTGCAGCCCCTCGTCGATGCCGTCCACGCGCACGGGATGCAGTTCGGGTTGTGGGTCGAGCCGGAGATGGTCAACCCGGACAGCGACCTCTACCGCGCGCACCCGGACTGGGTGCTGCACATGGCGCACCGCTCCCGGACGACGTTGCGCAACCAGCTCGTGCTGAACTTCGCGCGCCCGGACGTCGCGGACTGGGCCCACAAGTGGCTCGACGGCCTGGTCGGCGCGCACGGCATCGACTACCTCAAGTGGGACATGAACCGCGCGTTCACCGAGGCCGGCTGGCCCGAAGCCGGTCCGGACGCCGCACGCCTCTGGGTCGACCACATCCGGGCGGTGTACGCGATCCTGGACCGGCTGCGCACCGACCACCCGCACCTGCGGATCCAGGGCTGCGCGGGCGGCGGCGGGCGCACCGATCTGGGGATCCTCGCGCGCACCGACGAGATCTGGGCGTCGGACAACACCGACGCGGCCGACCGGATCACCATCCAGCACGGCTACGGCCAGATCTACCCCGCGGGCACGATGTCGGCCTGGGTGACCGACAGCCCGAACCCGGCCACGCACCGGGAAGCGCCGCTGAGGTTCCGGTTCCACGTGGCGATGGCGGGCGTGCTCGGCCTGGGCGGCGACCTGCCGCGCTGGACGCCGGGCGAACTCGCCGAAGCGGCGTCGCTCGTGGCGCTGTACAAGGAGATCCGGCCGGTGGTGCAGCACGGGACGCAGTACCGGCTGGCCGACCCGGCGGTCTCGGCGCTGACGGCGGTGCAGTACGTGCTCGGCGATTCCGCGGTCGTGTTCTTCTGGCGGCGGCCCACGGAGTTCGCGCGGCCGATCACGCCGCCGCGGCTCGCGGGGCTGGACCCGGCCGGGTCGTACCGCGACCAGGACGGCGTCGTGCACCACGGCGCGGTGTTGCTGAGCCACGGGCTGGACGTCTCGTTGCCGGGGAGCGGGTACGCGAGCGCGGTGGTGCGGCTGACGCGCGTGGGCTGAATTGTCGGTGACATCCGGGGCTTCGCCCCGGGGCGGGGGCTCCGCCACCCGAGCCCCCGAAAAATGTCGGTGGGGTGCCCTACGCTGTCGTCGTGGCCAAGATCGCGGTGACCCGATGGATTCCCGACGACGCGGTGAAGCTCCTCGCCGAGGCAGGCGATGTGGAGGTCTCCCCCGCCGATCGTCCGCTGGCGCCTGCGGAACTGCACGAGTTCGTGCGCGGCGCGTCGGCGGTCGTCGGCATGCTGCACGACCGGCTCGACGGCGCGCTGGCCGACGCCGCCGGGCCGGGGCTGAAGGTGGTCGCGAACGTCGCGGTCGGGTACGACAACGTGGACGTCCCGGCGCTGGCGTCGCGCGGGATCGTCGTCACCAACACGCCCGGCGTCCTCACCGACGCCACCGCCGACCTCGCCTTCGGGCTGCTGCTGGCCGTCACGCGGCGGCTCGGCGAGGGCGAACGGCTGCTGCGATCGCGCACGCCGTGGTCGTTCCACCTCGGCTTCCTGCTCGGCTCCGGGCTGCAGGGCAAGACGCTGGGCGTCGTCGGGTACGGGCAGATCGGGCAGGCGATGGCGCGCCGGGCAGCGGCCTTCGGGATGTCGATTGTCTATTCTGGACGGTCTAAAAAGGACACAGACGCCGAGTACGTGTCCTTCGAGGAGCTGCTGGCGCGTTCGGACGTCGTCTCGCTGCACTGCCCGCTGACGCCCGAGACGCGGCACCTGATCGACGCCGGGGCGCTGCGGGCCATGAAACCCGGGGCGTACCTGGTGAACACGACCCGCGGCCCGGTCGTCGACGAGGCCGCCCTGGCCGACGCGCTGGAAGCCGGGGAGATCGCCGGCGCCGCGCTCGACGTGTTCGAAAAGGAACCCGAGGTCGAACCGCGGCTGCTCGGCCGGGACGACGTCGTGCTCAGCCCGCACCTGGGGTCGGCGACGGTCGAGACTCGCACCGCGATGGCCGTGCTGGCCGCGCGCAACGTCGCGGCGGTCCTCGCCGGGCGTCCCCCGCTGACGGAGGTGAAGCCGTGACCCGGGTCGTCATCGCGCCCGACAAGTTCAAGGGCAGCCTGACCGCGGTCGAGGCCGCGGAGGCGATCGCGCTCGGCGTGCGCGATGCCTTGCCGGACGCGGAAATCGTGACGTGCCCGGTCGCCGACGGCGGCGAGGGCACCCTCGACGTACTGGAGGCCGCGGGCGCGCGGATCGTGCGGATGACGGTGCGCGGGCCGCTGGACGAGCAGGTCCAGGCGCGGTACGCGGTATTGGACGGCACGGCGTACGTCGAATCCGCGCGCGCGTGCGGGATCGAATTCGTCGAACCCTCCCCGGCGACAGCGCTGGCCGCGCACACCTGGGGTGTCGGCGAGCTCCTGGCGGACGCGCTGGTGCACGGCGCGAAGCGGCTGGTGCTCACGGTGGGAGGCACGGCCAGCACCGACGGCGGCGCCGGGATGCTCGGTGCCCTGGGCGCGGGCGTGCTCGACGCGTTCGGCGCACCGGTCGGCCTGGGCGGCGGGACGTTGACGCGGGTGGCGTCGACGGAGCTGACACCGGTGCGCGACCGGCTGGACGGCGTGCGCGTGGCGGTCGCCACGGACGTGACGAACCCGCTGCTGGGCCCGGAAGGCGCGGCGGCGGTGTTCGGGCCGCAGAAGGGGGCGGGCCCCGAGGAGGTGGCGCTGCTCGACGAGGGATTGGGGCGGTGGGCGCACGCACTGCAGGTGGGCGGCGCGCCGGACGTCACGCGGGTGCCGGGTTCGGGCGCCGGTGGCGGGGTGGCGGCGGCCGCGATCGCGCTCGGGGCAAGCGTGGAGTCCGGGTTCGACCTCATCGCGGGACTGACCGGAGTCGACGAGGCGCTGACCGGGGCGGACCTGGTGATCACGGGCGAGGGATCGCTGGACGAGCAGAGCCTCAACGGAAAGGCCCCGGCGGGCATCGCCGACCGAGCGCGGCCGCGCGGGGTGCCGTTGATGGCACTGGCCGGGCGGATCCAGCTCGACGCGGCGGGCTTGGCACGGCTGGGAGTGGTGGGGAGCAGCGCGCTGATCGACCACGCGCCCTCGCTGGACCACGCGCGGAAGCACGCGGCGGAGTTGCTGCGGGAGCGGGCGGCGGAGCTGGTTCGCGCTTGGAGGGAGGGGTAGACGGGGGCTTTGGCTGATTCGACGCGAGGGCAGCCGGGGAGCGGTGCGCGAGGGCGCACTCGCCGGGCGGGCCTTGCGAGACCGGCGATCGGCGGGACCGGCAGCCGGCGGCACCGGCGGTCGGCGGAGTCGGCAACCGGGGAAGCGGTGCGCAAAGCGCACCCACCGGGCAGGCCCTGCGAGACCGGCGACCGGCGGGACCGGCAGCCAGCAGCACCGGCGGTCGGCGGAGTCGGCAACCGGGGAAGCGGTGCGCAAAGCGCACCCGCCGGACAGGCTCGCGCGGCCAGCGGCCGACGGGACCGGCAATCGGGTGCGCAAAGCGCACCCGCCGGGCAGGCCTCGCGCCACCGGCGACCGGCGGGACCAGCGGCCAGCGGTACCGGATGTCGGCCGAGTCGGCAGCCGACCGCAAGGCAGCCAGCGGCGGAGTCGGCGGCCAGCACCACCGGCGGTCGGCGGCGCGCGGCGCTGCGCGGCGCCCGCCTGCGAACGGACCTTCCGCATCCCGAGGAGCGAAAGGCCCGTCCGCCGCGGTCAGCTCGTGTGCTGGGGAAGCACGGCGAAGGCCACGCCGCCCGCTTCGTTCTCCTGGACGTCCAGGACCTTGTCGTCCAGCAGCGCGGCCGCTTGCGGCTCGAGGAACACCTTCGGCCCCTCGGCCTCTCCCAGGACGCTGTCGCCCTCCGCGGGCTCGGGCGCCACCGACAGGGCCAGCTGGGCGCTCTCTCCGTCGGCGTTCTGGACCGCCAGGCGCAGTCCGGCTTCCCCCTCGCCCTGGCTGGTCAGTGCGGTGATCGCCTCGGCGGCGGCTTCGGTCACGGTCAGCATTTTCGGCCTTCCCTTCGTCGCGGTCCGATGTTTTCCCCACGCTAGGGGCGTCCGCACGGACGTGCAGTCTGAGCGGATCAGCCCTGCCTTGCCGCGCGGATGGCGTCCGCCACCGACTCGCCCGCGTAGTCCGTCGTCTCGCGGCGGCCCTGGTTGGAATGACGGCGGGGCAGCGTGTCCTCCGGGACCACCGGCTCGAAGTCCGCCGGTGCGTCTTCGATCGTCTCGTCGAGCTCGGCCGCCGGCGTGGCCGCGAGCGGGCGGTCCGGGACCGGCTCCGGCTCGGCGTCCGGGATCTCTTCGGCCAGGCGCTGGTCCATCGGCTCGCCTTCGCGGATCTCCCGGGGCGTGGTGCCGTACCGGTCGGCGGCGCTCCAGTGCTCGGGCGGCTCGATGCCCTCCTCGAGCGAATCCACGCGCAGCTCGTCCTCGTCGAGCGCCTCGCTGGGACTCAAGCTCTGCGGTTCGGCCGAGTCACGGTCACTCACTGGCCCTCCAGGCGCGTCGGAAGCATCGTCGCCGGTGACCTACCCCGGCCGGCCGGGCGGCGAAACGTGCCGGTGTCGCAGGGATCACAGGGTTTAACACATTCACAAGTTTGTGAATGTCAGCTAGGTTGGGATCATGGCCACCACCAGGTGCGCACCGGAGCGCCGGCTGCTCGCCACCGATCCGGACCGCCACCACGAGCTCGGCACACACGCGGCGTGGTACGTCGTGGCCGGTGTAGTGACGACCGGCGTCCAGGCCGTCCTGTTCCTCCTGCTGCGCGACGAGCTCGGCTCCCAGGTGGCGAACCTGGTCGCGATCGCGCTCACCACGGTCGGCAACACCGAGTTCCACCGCCGCGTCACCTTCGCCGGGCGACGCAGCAACGCCGGCAAGCGGCACCTGCAGGACCTGCTCACCTTCGCCTTCTACGCCCTGTACGGCTCGGCCGTGCTGGCCCTGCTCGACGCCTTCGTCGACCGGCCGACGTCGTGGGAGGAGACCGGCACCCTGCTGCTCGCCAGCCTCGTCGGCGGGTTCGTGCGGTTCGCCGTGCTGCGCTGGTGGGTGTTCGCGCACCGCACCGACCCGGCCGCGCCCGCCCACACCGGCTAGCGTCTGCGGACGTGGCCCCTGACGAAAGCAAACCGGCCGAGATCAAGCCGACCGAGACCAAACCGGCCGAGATCAAGCCGACCGAAACCCAGGCGGCCGGCGGCATCACGCCCCACGCGGGCGGCACCGAACCGGACTACCGCTTCACGCTGGCCAACGAACGCACCTTCCTCGCCTGGCTCCGCACCGCCCTCGGGCTGCTCGCGGGCGGCGTCGCCGTGCACCAGCTCGTGCCGTCGCCGGCCGCGGCCAGCACGGTGCTCGCCGGGCTGTGCGTCGCGCTGGCCGCCGTCCTCGCCGCGACCGCCTACCCGCGCTGGCGGCGGGTGCAGATCGCGATGCGGGCCGGGCAGCCGCTGCCGCCGAGCCGGACGATCCTGGTGCTGACGGGCGGCCTGCTGACGCTGACCGTCGCCGCGGCCGTACTGCTGGTGGTCTCGTGAGTGACACGAATGGCAGCGGACGGTGACGGCCGGGAAAAACGGCCCGTCCGCCCGGCTTTCCCCGCGAGCCGGCCGGCCGGCCCCGGGCGAGCGGCCCGCTTGGACGCGAATACCGCCGCTTCGCGATTATCGTGACGTCAAAACTACCGACACGCCGACCGAGATCCGGCCGTGACCACCCCGGCGGGCGCCCAAGCCGAGCGCACCGGGCTCGCCTGGCGGCGGACCGCACTGGCGTCCGCCGCCTGCACGGTACTGCTCCTGCACTCCGCCGCCCAGCGCCATTGGGGTGGCACGCTGGTCCCGGTGGTGCTCGCCGCCGGGACATCTGCCCTGCTGGCAGCCATCGGGATGCACCGCGAACGGGCCTTGCGCGCCGCCGAACCGGGGCCGCCGAGCCGCTTGCTGCCCGCCATTGCGTCGCTCGCCGTGACCGTGACCGCCACTTCCGTGGTCGTCTTCCACTGACGAGTGAACTCGGCACATCCTGAAACCGATTAATCGCAATGTGCGGGGGCGGGTCGCGGGAACATCACGGTCGATACTGCTAACGGGGTATTGGTCGTTGAAATCTGGACTGACCCGCCTGGAGGTGCTTACGATTACCCTGCGTCGCACGGACCGCAGATCGGCCCCGATCCATCGGAGCATCTGCGATGGATCAGTTACGGAGTGTTGAACCCCCGGCAGCGACGGTCGAGGGTCGGCCGGGGAGACGACCATGACGGCACCGCCGAGTACCACCGAACAATCCGCTTCCAGCCTTCGCGATTATCGCACCCCCGAGACTCTGCCCCGCCCGGGCGGACGGCTCACCAAGGAGGACCTCGACCCCCTCGTCAAGGACGCGGGCGAGGGCAACCCGGCGGCGATCCACTCGCTGCTGCAGATGATCGAGCCGGTGGTGGTCCGCTACTGCCGCGCGCGCATGGGCGGCCGTGACCTCTCCTACCTGTCGGCCGACGACGTCGCCCAGGAAGTCTGCCTCGCCGTGCTCAAGGCCCTGCCCGACTACCAGGACCGCGGCGGCTCCTTCCTCTACCTGGTCCACGCGATCGCCGCGAACAAGGTCGCCGACGCCTACCGCGCCGTCGCCCGCGACCGCTCCGAGCCCGTCCCCGAGCTCCCGGAGAGCCCGCACGTCGCCGGCAACGAGCCCGAGTCCCACGCGCTGCACCTCGACCTCGGCGCCCGCCTCGGCCGGCTGCTCGCCTCCCTGCCCCGCGTGCAGCAGGAGATCCTGACCCTGCGCATCGCCGTCGGCTTCTCGGCCACCGAAACCGCCGAAGCGCTCGGCATCTCCGCGGGCAACGTCCGCGTGACGCAGCACCGCGCCCTGACCCGGCTGCGCGGCATGATCCGCGACGAAGAGTTCTGAGACCACACCGGCGGGCGGGCGGGGTCGCCTTTTTTACCCCCTGGAGGAGGTGACCCCGCCCGCATCCAGCCCGTAGACCGTGCGGGCGTTGTGCTCGAAGACGGCCAGGCGCTCGGCGTCCGACAGCGAGCCCGTCAGGGCGATCGCCGCGTCGAGGACCACTTCGTAGGACGCCGCCAGTTCGCAGACCGGCCAGTCCGAGCCGAACAGCAGGCGCTCCGGGCCGAACACGTCCAGCACGTGGTCGACGTACCGGCGCAGGTGCCCGACCTCCCAGCCCGTCCAGTCCGCTTCGGTGACCAGGCCGGACAGCTTGCACACGACGTTCTCGCGCCCCGCCAGCGCCGCCACGGCGGACGCCCACGGCTCCCACTCCCCCGCCGCGATCGGGGGCTTCGCCGCGTGGTCCAGCACCAGGCGCAGCTGCGGCAGGCGCAACGCCACCTCGGCCGCGGCCGGCAGCTGCGCAGGGCGCACCAGCAGGTCGAACGCCAATCCCGCCGCCGCCACGGCACTCAGCCCGGCCAGCACCTCGGGCCGCAGCAGCCAGTCGTCGTCCGGCTCGTTCTCCACCTGGTGCCGGACGCCGACCAGGGGTCCGCCGAGGGCGGCCAGGCGGTCGGCGACGTCCGCGGCGGTGAGGTCCACCCAGCCGACCACACCCGCGATCACCGGCTCCGCGGCCGCCGTCGCGAGGAACTCCGCCGTCTCCTCCGCCGAGGACACCGTCTGGACCAGGACCGTCGCGTGCACGCCCGCCGCCTTCGTCACCGCGCGCAGGTCGTCGACGGTGTACGGACGCCGGATCGGGTCCATGGCGTCACCCGTCATCCACGGGTACTCGCGCCGCGCGGGGTCCCAAAGGTGGTGGTGCGCGTCGATCATGAGACCCCTTCGGCGATGACGACGTCGGCGCGCAGCAGTCCCGCGTCGATCAGCTCGGTCCACAGGGCCGGCGGCACCGCGGCCCGCGCGCGCCGGGCGTTGACGCTCACCTGCGAAGGATCGTGCGCGCCGACGACCACCGACGCCACCGCGGGATGCCCCATCGGCAGGGCCAGCGCGGCTTCCGGCAGCTCGACGCCGTGCCGCGCGCAGATCTCCGCGATCCGCCCGGCCCGTTCGACCAGCTCGGGCGGGGCTTCGGCGTAGTCGTAGACCCGGCCCGGTTCGGCGGTCGCCAGGATCCCGCCGTTGAACGCGCCCCCGGCCACCACCTCGACGCCCCGCGCGGCGCAGAGCGGGAACAGCTCGTCCAGCGCCGGCTGGTCGAGCAGCGTGTAGCGGCCGGCCACCAGCAGGACGTCGAGGTCGGTGCGGCGGACGAACTCGGCCAGCATCGGCGCCTGGTTCATCCCGGCGCCGAACCCGCCGATCACGCCCTGCTCCCGCAGCTCGCGCAACGCCGGGAACGCCCCCGACACCGCCTCCTCGAAGTGGTCGTCGGGGTCGTGGACGTACACGATGTCGACGCGGTCGAGGCCCAGCCGCGTCAGGCTGTCGTCGAGGGACCGCAGGACGCCGTCGCGGCTGAAGTCCCACCGGCGCCGGTACGCGGCCGGGACCGCGAAGCCCTGGTCGTCGCGGGCGCCGGCGCCGCCGGGGTTCGGCTCCAGCACCCGGCCGACCTTCGTCGAAAGCACGTACTCGTCCCGCGGGTATGCGCTCAGCGCCGCGCCGAGCCGGGTCTCCGACAGGCCGAGGCCGTAGTGCGGCGCGGTGTCGAAGTAGCGGATGCCCTCCTCCCACGCGCGCCGGACGGTCGCGGCCGCCGTCTCGTCGGTGATCGCGTGGTAGAGGTTGCCCAGTTGCGCGCAGCCGAGCCCCAGCGGGGACAGGGAGAGTTCCAACGCCGTCACTCCTTCACCGGCAGTTCCCAGACCAGTCCGATGCCGGTGTCGCCGCCGGAGTAGTCGTCCTCGACGGCCAGCAGCCCGGCCATCCTGGCCTGCCACGGCACGTTCGCGGGGTGGTCCCGCAGCGCCGCGCGCATCGCTTCGTAGTCGTCGACTTCGAGGACGTGGAACAGGTCGAGTCCGTTACGCCAGATCCGCCAGGAGTGGACACCGGCTTCGCGCAACGCGGTGTCCAGTTCCGGCGGGATGACCGCGTGGACGGACTCGTACTCGGCCTCTTTGCCGGGTTTGAGCCGGGTGTGCAGAGCCACTCGTTGTGGTGTGCCCTGGTGGGTCATCGCCCCTCCTTCGCCGGGACATGGCACGCTGGGGAGTAACACCGAAACATCCGAGGTCTGTTGCAGGGAGGGCGGACGCGATGCCCGTCACCGATGTCGCGATCGACAAGATCAAGGACATGATCATCTCCGGCGAGCTGGCGCCGGGCGACCGGCTGCCGAAGGAGGCCGAGCTGGCCCAGCGGCTCGGGCTCTCGCGCAGCTCCCTGCGGGAGGCCGTCAAGGCGTTGTGCCTGATCAGGGTCCTCGACGTCCGCCAGGGCGACGGCACGTACGTCACCAGCCTCGAGCCCAACCTGCTGCTCGACGCCATGACGTTCGTGGTCGACTTCCACCGCGACGACACCGTGCTCGACTTCCTGGCCGTGCGCCGGATCCTCGAGCCCGCCGCGACCGCGCTGGCCGCCCTGCACATGAGCGACGCCGACATCGCGGAGCTGGGCACGCTGCTCGGCGAGCTGGAGGACTCGCCGACGGTCGAGGCGCTGGTCGCCAACGACCTGCAGTTCCACCGCAAGATCGCCGACGGCTCGGGCAACCCGGTGCTGTGCTCGCTGCTCGACAGCCTGTCCGGGCCGACCGCCCGCGCCCGGATCTGGCGCGGGCTCACCCAGGAGGGCGCGGTCGCGAAGACCCGCGAGCAGCACACGGCGATCTACGAGGCCATCGCCGCGCGCGAACCGGAACTGGCCCGCTCGTGGGCGACCGTGCACGTCGCGGGCGTGGAGCAGTGGCTGCGCAACGCGCTGGGCACCGCGGACGACCCGACGGCTCCCGAGGAACCCGCCGCCGAAGCCTCGTAGCACCACCACACCACCTCCTCGCGGTCGTGAGTGGTAAGGCGGGTGGGGAGTCGCCCGGCGACCACCCCACAACCCCCCCCCCCACCCCCACACCGCCGAGGATGAGCGCCC